>JACDBO010000336.1 GCA_013694885.1 Chloroflexia bacterium
CCGCGGTGGTGCAGCGTGACTTGCTCGCGAACCGTCTGGCCGACCTGGGCTCGGTCGCTGGCGAGCGCGCGGACCACGGTCAGACCGCGCAGGGAGAGCCGGCTCCAGACAAAGGCGACGATCAGGAAGATGACCAGGGCGTAGATGAGCCGGTCGATGGCGTCCCACTCGTAGCCGACGGCGACGACGACGAGCATCAGGATCAGCGCAACGACCTTCAGCGCTCCCATCGCCCGCCTACGTCCCGACCGCCAGCCGCTCGCGGGCGCCGGCGAATCCGACTGGTTGGGCGCCGGGCACCGGCACCCCGCGCAGCAGATCGCGCACCAGGACCCGGCTGTCGATACCCCGCATCCGGGCAGCGGGATTGACGATTATCCGGTGCGCGAGCGTCGGCTCGGCCAGCGCCTTGACGTCGTCGGGGACCACGAACTCGCGGCCACCGATGGCCGCCCAGGCACGGCTGGCGTTGAACAGGGCGAGTGAGCCGCGCGGGCTGGCGCCGAGAAAGATGTCGTCGTGGCGCCGCGTCGCTTCGACCAGACTGACGATGTATTCCCGGACCGGCATGGAGACGTGGACCGACTTCACTGCTTCCTGCGCGGCCACGAGATCCTCGACGGCGATGACCTGGCCGAGACCGTCGAGGGGATGACCGAGGTGCTGCCGGTCGAGCATCTCGAGCTCGCCGGCACGCCCCGGATAGCCAATCGAGATGCGGATCAGGAAGCGGTCCAACTGCGCCTCGGGGAGCGGGAAGGTGCCTTCGTAGTCGATCGGGTTCTCGGTCGCGAGGACAATGAAGGGGTGGGGCAATTCGTGGGTGACACCGTCGACGGTGACTTGCGCCTCCTCCATCGCTTCGAGGAGCGCGGACTGCGTTTTCGGAGTAGCGCGGTTGATCTCGTCGGCGAGCACCATCTGGGCAACGATCGGCCCTGGACGAAACTCGAAGGTGCCGCGCTGCTGGTTATAGACATTGACGCCGGTAACGTCGCTGGGCAGCAAGTCCGGCGTGAACTGGATCCGCTTGAACGAGGAGCCGATGCTGCGGGCGATGGTTTTGGTCAGCACGGTTTTGCCGACGCCCGGCACATCCTCGATCAGCACATGCCCACGGCAGAGCAGCGCCACCAGGACGAGCTCAACCTCGTGCCGCTTGCCGACGATGACACGTTCGACGTTGTCGCAGGTCGTCTCGACAAGGGCGCGAATCAGTGAAGGTTCAGTCAAGCTCGGAGACTCCGCCAGGCATCGGGGCCGGTCTGCCTGGCTGGTAGGGGTCGACAGCCGTGGTTGCTCCACCCAGTATAGCGAACCGCCCGCCTTTACACGGAACTCGCCCGATGAGGCAGACCGCGCCCACCCCCTCGTCATTCCGACTGCAGGAAGAAACCCCCGGCGAAGTCGATGCAAGCAGCGCATATCCCTCCGAGTCAGTGGGTTCAGGGTTCGAGTCCCTTGCGGTTCACCCTGCGAATATCCCCCGACAGTTAGGCGAGACGCCGGCATTCAACTCACCGTCTCTTACCTTTGGAATCAGTAGGTCATTCGTGTCCCAGTCAGTGGGTCGCATGCTTTCCAGACTCTCGTGCAAAGGAGACTGACATGACAGTCTCGCACCGGTGGCTGGTCACCATCCCAGCCCGAGGAGGACGAGCGTGGAGATGCTGCAGCAGCAAGACGATCTGTCTCTGCCATACCAGCAGGAGCTGAGCGGGAGCGTTGCGGCGGTGACTGATTGTCTGGGGAGAGGTGGACGGCGGTATCTACCACTGTGGCGCCCACGCAGCTTTGGGAGACTCCCCGTGGGACATCGCGAAGCGCAACCTGGCAACGTGTTCCGGTTTGCGGTGGTTGTGGGTCAGCGAGAAGCGCTCATCCAGAACTCATCCGGCTGCGTCGACCAGACCAAGTGAGGCGCCTTCTCAGAGCCAGCGGCCCGATATTGTGAGGACAGCCGATGCGCCGCGCGACCCAGCCCTCGTCGGGCTGAATAACGTCGTGCATGAGTTCGTTGGGCCGAGTTCAACACCAGGCATCGGCACCGACGGAACGGAGATATTCTCCGAAGCTCATATTGATTGACCCAGACAAAGACTGGCTCTGCCATTCAAGAGCACGATCCTCGAATACGCTTGTGAGCACCCAGAGATTTTCGTCCGCTAGGATCATACCTAAGCTATACAATCCTGTGAAGAAAACAAACAGTTGGTCTTCAGGATATGCCGTGTCTGGAACAGGAAAATATTTGCCCTGTTCGATGAGCGCATCACACTCCTCATGGACGCTCCAAAAGACAGAACCATCCTCCTGATCTGCACTTGCGTTGAGGGCTTGATCGAGCATTTCTTCATAGTAATCCAACAGCTGCTCCGCGTTTGGATGGTCGCTCGGGAAGGCTAAACCGGCCAAGGCGCGCAGTTGGTAGTCCTCCCACTGATACGCAAAACGCGAAATCATATCACGCTCTTCGAAATAGCGCTGATTGATCGTGGTCTCGCCAAACCGACCTGCAAGCAAGCGTGGATCACTCGGGTCTCGTGGAACATCTCGTGGCTCTGGTCGAGCCTCAGCCGCGGCGAAGGCGCAGTAATAGCAGGTCGGAGTGAGGCCACGCTCCGCCTCGATCGCGAGCCAGTTTTCCCACGTCCAGACATCCATCGAGCCGGTGATGTCAAGCTCTTCCGCAGCCTCGCGGTTGAGGCGATCTTGGCGGGACTTGGAGAACGTTGCGTCCGCCGATTCGAGATCTTCGAGGCACGCATAATCGCCCACCCCATCCACGCCGGTAACAAACCCTTGATAGCCGGGGTAGCCAGGATAGAGCTCGACGAGTTCGCATTGCGCGGCTGCGGCGAGAGCCACCGCATTTGTCCAGGGAGCAGTCAAGGCAAGGAGCATGACGACGACTAAACACCCGAGGTTCCTTGGCGAAGCGAGCATGTCCCATTCCCCCTGCCATGAAACTTGGAGCGCATGATGAGAGTGTAATCTGAGTCGAATCGGTTAGCAAGACCGGCGAGTACCAGCCAACGATCCGCGCGCCATTTGGGAGATCCGTGTACCGTCCGCGGACGGTGACTGCTGCAATAGCGCTGCGTGACAGTGGATCGAGGACATTGAGATCAGTGGCGTTTGGGCAGTGTTCGTGCCTGAGTGAGCATCTCCGGCTCTTATGCAGAGACATGCAGCAGTGCCTCCCCATTGTCATTTCGAGCCGCAGAGAGAAATCTCTCGTTCCGGTAAAGCCAGAACGCCTCAGCGAGAGTTTTCTCGCGCGGCGCTGGCAATGACTCGCACGATGAACGACGATCCCCTCGGGAAAATGCCGTACACGACCGCGCATTAGATCGTGGCTAGACCGATGTCGCTCGGCGGAGCGCCACCTGCGGTGGCGAGCGCTTCGCGCGGGGATTCTTCCCTGCGGTCAGAATGACGGGTTCGCGCTGGGCAGGACCGAAGATCGCTCCTGTGACCTGCTATGCACTGCTCCATCACAACAGATGTGACAGACCGGCACCCAGCCGGCTTCAGCCGGGTTCGTAGGTTGAGCGCGGTGCCTTTAGGCCCGCGCCGCAGCCCAGCCGCGATGTTGCCCATGCCGACAACGCGGTCGGGTGCCGCAATCAACCGCGGTCGGGCGCTCCGGCGGCCAACGCGGCGATGCGGGTTCTATACTCAGCGCGACGCCTCGCGCGAAGGAGCTGCCGGTGACCGACGGTGCCAAGGACAAGAGCCAGGGACAGGCACAGGACAAGCCGCTCGCGGTGCTGGTCGACGGCTATGGGTTGATTTTTCGAGCCTATCACGCGCTGCCGCCGTCGATGGCGACCGCCGCCGGTGAGCAGACGAACGCGGTCTTCGGCTTCGCCTCGATGCTGCTCGATGTGCTGCGGGCACGCCGTCCCGACTACGCGATCATCGCCCTCGAAGGTGGGCGAACGTTTCGGCACGATGCCTTTGCCGACTACAAGGCGCACCGGGCCGAGATGCCGGACGATCTGCGCGTCCAGGTGAGCCGGGTGCAGGAGCTGATCGATGTCCTCGGTATCCCCGTGGAGCAGCGAGAGAGCTATGAAGCGGACGACGTGATCGGCAGCCTGGCGCGGCAGCTCCCCGCATTGGGGGTGCGCGTCGTCGTGGTCACCGGCGACTCCGACCTGCTCCAGCTGGTGGCCGACGATGTGATGGTGGTGCTGCCCGGTGCGCGGCGCTTCGGCGAGGTCCGCGAGTTCGACATCCCGGCCGTGTTCGAGCGCTACGGGTTTGGCCCCGAGCTGGTACCGGACTACAAGGCGCTGGTGGGAGACACGTCGGACAACATCCCCGGCGTGCCCGGGATCGGCGACAAGACGGCCAAGGCGCTGATCGGCGAGTTCGGCACGCTCGAAGCGATCATCGACCATGTCGAGAATGTGACGCCGACCAGAGCGCGCAACGCCCTCAAGGAGCACGGCGAGCAGGCGGCGAAGAGCAAGGAGCTGGCGACGATCGTTCGCGACCTCGATCTCGCCATCGATCTCGATCGGTGCCGGGTCGGGCGATTCGACCTCGACGCGGTCACGGACCTGTTCCGCACGCTCGAGTTCCGGTCGCTGCTCGTGAAACTCCCGGACGTGCTTGGAACAGACGGGGAGACGAAACCCGCGCGCAAGCAATCCGAACAGACAGAATGCGTCCGCACCATCGTCTCTGACCGCGCCGCGCTCGACCACCTCGTCGCGCGGATCGAGGCCAGCGGCGCCATCGCTGTCGATGTCGAGACGAACTCGACCGAACCGCTCCGCGCGGCGCTGGTCGGGATCGCGGTGGCGACGAGCCCCACCGAGTCCTACTACGTCCCCGTCGGTCATCAGCAGGGGACGCAACTGTCGCTCGACGAGGTGCGGGCCGCGCTCGATCCGGTGTTCGGGAAAGAGGGCGTCGAGATCTACGCCCATCACGGCAAGTTCGACCTGCATGTGTTGACACGGCACGGTTTTGCCGATCGTCCGCTGAGCTTCGATACGATGATCGCCGCCTACCTGCTCGGCGAGACCTCGATGCGGCTGAAGGATTTGGCCTTCACGAAGCTCGGCTTGCAGATGACCGAGATTTTAGAACTGATCGGCACGGGGCGAGCGCAGGTGACGATGGACACGGTGCCGGTCGAGCAGGCGGGGCCATACGCCTGCGGCGATGTGGAGGCGACCTTCGGGCTCGTCGAGCCACTGCGCGCCGAGCTTGAGAAGCGAGATCAGCTCGCGTTACTGAACGACATCGAGCTTCCCCTCGTCCCGGTCCTGCTGGCGATGGAGCGCGCTGGAGTGGCGATCGACAAGGACGAACTGGCGGCGTTCTCGGAGGAGCTCACAACCCGGATCGACGCCGTCGTCAAGGAGATCCACGAGCACGCGGGCGAGACAATCAACATCGGTTCCAACCGGCAGCTCGCAACACTCTTGTTTGAAACGCTGGGGCTCAAATCGGGGCGACGCACCAAGACGGGCTACTCGGTCGACTCCGACGTGCTCGAAGCGCTGCGCGATACGCACCCCGTCGTCGGATTGATCCTCGAGTACCGGACACTAGCCAAGCTTAAGTCGACCTACGTCGATGCCCTGCCGACGCAGGTCAACCCGGACACTGGCCGCGTCCACACGTCGTACAACCAGACCATCGCCGCCACGGGCCGGCTCTCTTCGATCAACCCGAATCTGCAAAATATCCCGATCCGGACCGATGTCGGCCGGCGTGTGCGCCGGGCCTTCATCGCCGACCAGCGGCCCGCGTCGCGACTCTACAAGCAGGCAACGCTGCTGGCCGCGGACTACTCGCAGATGGAGCTGCGGATTCTGGCGCACATGACCGAGGAGCCGTTCCTGATCGAGGCATTTCGGAGTGGCGACGATATCCACCGCGCCACCGCGGCGCTGGTCCACGGTATCGACCCGTCCGAGGTGACAGCGGAGATGCGCCGCATCGCCAAGACCGTCAACTTCGGCATCCTCTACGGGATGCAGTCCTACGGTCTTGCCCGCGACACGGGGATGAGCCGGGCCGATGCCACGGCGTTTATCGAGAACTACTGGTCGCGCCTGCCCAAAGTCAAGACGTTCTTCGACGATATCCTGCGCTTCGGTGCCACCCATGGCTACGTGCGGACCCTGAGCGGACGCCGCCGCTACTTGGCGGAGCTGCTCTCCAGCAACGGTGCGCGACGCCAGGGCGCACAGCGGATGGCGACGAACATGCCGATCCAGGGGACGCAGGCGGACATCGTCAAGTTGGCGATGATCGCGCTCGACAAGGAACTGCGCGCGCGAAAATTGCCGGCGACGATGATTTTGCAGGTCCACGACGAGCTGGTGCTGGAAGTCGAGCGCGCCGAGCGGGAAGAGGTTGGGCGCGTGGTCAAGCGGGTCATGGAGACCACGTACGAGCTGAGCGTGCCCGTGATCGTCGATCTGAACACCGGCGACAACTGGGAGCTGATGAGCCCGCTGACCGTCAACTGAGGCCGAACGCGGATACTGGCTGAGCAGCTTCTGATGGACCACCGCCACGACCGTCATTCTTCGGCTGCGGCCTCAGAATGACGATGGGAGGAGTCGCCCAACGACTCAGGAGGTCTTCCAGGGGACAGCTTCATGCTTCCCCTTGGAAAGCTTGCCCGGTGCGGCTCAACTCCGGTAGAATCAAAGTGGATTCAACGGATCCCATTGAGGTTGCAACGCATCATTGAGCTATCGAGGTCAGGAGAGAGCGGGTCAATGCCAACGTACGCCTATCGTTGCGCGGGATGCGGCCATGCATTCGAGCAAGTCCAGCGCATGGTCGATGAGCCGCTGACCGACTGCCCGGAATGCGGCGCCGCGATCAGGCGGGTGATCTATCCGGTCGGGGTGGTGTTCAAGGGGTCCGGTTGGTACATCAACGACAGCCGCAAGAAGCAGGGTGGCGACGAGTCCGGTAAGAGCGACGAGAAGCCGAGCGGCGAAGAGAAGGCGAAGAAGAGCGACGCCGACACGGCGAAGAAGGACGGCGCCAAGAAGAAGGAACCGGCAGCGAAGTCCGAGAAATCCGCCGCCGATTGAGGCACGACCCGATGACCACGCTCCTGTCCAGCAATCCAGGTATCGAGCGGCTCTCGGAATACGCCAGCCGCCCCAAAGGGATTGCCCGCTCCGTTTCGACGTTGTGTTCCTGTACCCGCCGCTGACCACGCCCGGCGTGGTCAGGCTGCCGACGGTCGGGACACGCTGAGTGCATCTAAGGGTCAACCGAGTCAGCGCTTCTCCCGCCATCCCTCGACGCACGCAGGAGCGCAGGCACGACATGACCACGAGCGATCCAGTCCCCCCCCAATTGCGCATCTACAACACGCTGACCCGCACCGTCGAGCCGTTTCAGACGATCGAGCCGGGTGTGGTGCGAATGTACGTCTGCGGTGTCACGGTTTACGACAGCGCGCACATCGGCCACGGCATGTCGGCGGTCGTCTTCGACATGGTCCGCCGCTACCTCGAACACCGTGGCTACACCGTCCGGCACGCCCAGAACTTCACCGATGTCGACGACAAGATCATCGCCCGCGCCAATCGGGAGCGGATCGACCCGAACGACCTGGTCGAGCGGTTGATCGCCGACTGGCACCGCGAGCTGAAGGCACTCAACGTCCTGCCGGCGACGGTGTACCCCCGCGCGACACTGGAGATTCCCCAGATCATCGCCATGATCGAGGGCTTGATCGCCAAGGGTCACGCCTATCGGGTTGCGGGCGATGTCTATTTCAGCGTCCGCTCGTTCCCGGACTACGGCAAGCTCTCGCACCGCGACATCGACGATCTGCTCTCCGGCGCCCGCATCGAGGTCGATGAGCGGAAAAGGGACCCGCTGGACTTCGCGCTGTGGAAGTCCGCCAAACCGGGTGAGCCGATGTGGGAGAGTCCGTGGAGCCAGGGTCGCCCCGGTTGGCACATCGAGTGCTCGGCGATGTGCTCGCACCATCTCGACGGTGTCGTGGACATCCACGGCGGCGGCGCGGACCTGATCTTTCCGCACCATGAGAACGAGATCGCGCAGTCCGAGGCGTATCTCGGCAAGGAGCCGTTCGCTCGCTACTGGGTGCATAACGGCTGGCTCCAGCTCGGCGACCAGAAGATGTCCAAATCGCTGGGGAACGTCATCAATCTCTCGGACATCCTCCAACGGCGGCTCACGGCGGAGTTCCGGTTGATGGTGTTGCAGTCTCACTACCGCGCGCCGCTGACCTATACCGAAGACGTGCTGATGGCGGCCCGGAATGGGCTGGACCGGCTCCGCGCCGCCGTCCGTTCGCCAAAGATCGCCAACGTGGACGAGGGCCACCATCCGGGCCACGGGACGTCACTCGACACGCTCATCGCCGCGACCGACGAGCGGTTCCACGCCGCGATGGACAATGACTTCAACACGCCGGTGGCGCTCGCGGCGCTCTTCGAACTCGGCCGCGCGATCAATCGTTCCCTCGCCAATGGAGACGGCCACGGAACGGTCGCGCCCGCACAGGGCAAACTGCGTACGCTGGCGGAGGTGCTGGGTCTCGATCTCGACGAACCGACCGGAGAGGGGTCGAGTGACGTGGCGCCATTCGTGGAACTCCTGGTGACGGTGCGCGCCGAGTTGCGGGATGCCAAACAGTGGGGACTCGCCGATCGCATCCGCGATGGGCTGTCGGAGTTGGGAGTGAGCATTGAGGACGAGGCGTCCGGGACGACCTGGAGGCGGCGGTAGCGCTGAGCGCCGGGGACCGCGCGATTTCAGGCCGCGTGAGCAACGCGAGCGGCGGCCGGAGCGACCACTGATCGCCGGGCCGGTCGGCGGCGACGCCCTCTACGGCCGAAATGCGGTGGCGGAAGCATTGAGCGGACGCCGCCGGTCCGTACGCCTGATGGTCGCTGAGGGCATCCGGGAGGATGACCGGCTCCGCGCGATTCTGGCGCGAGCGTCGGAGCGCGAGGTGACGATTGACCGTGTGCCACGGTTGATGCTCGACGACCTCACGGGCGGGGTGAATCACCAGGGCCTGGTCCTCGAAACGAAGCCGTATCCCTACGTCGAGTTGGAAGAGCTTTTCGAGCGCCAGGGAACTGTCCTCGTGCTCGACCATATTCAGGACCCACAGAACTTTGGGACGCTGCTGCGCGCCGCGGAAGCGGCCGGTGCCGCCGGTGTCGTGATCGCGCGTGATCGGGCGGTCGGGGTGACACCGGCGGTCGTCAATGCATCGGCCGGTGCGGTCGAACATCTCCTCGTCGCGCAGGAGACGAACCTCGCCCGCGCCCTCGACCGCCTCATCGACGCCGGCTGGTGGGCGATCGGCGTCGACACCGGCGCGGACGCCGTCGATCTGTTCACTACCGACCTTCCGGCACCGGTCGCGTTGGTCATCGGCAGCGAGGGCTCGGGCTTGACGCCGATTGTCCGCAAGCGATGTCAAGTCATCGTTTCCTTGCCGATGCGTGGCACGGTCGGGTCGCTGAACGCGGCGACGGCCGGCGCGATCGTGCTCTTCGAACTGCTCCGCCGCGAACAGGAGTGATTCGGGCTTCGGATAATCTGTGGTGAAATACTCCAGCCTTGACGGTGCGACAGCTTTGCCGTCGAGCGCTTCGCGCGCGATGCAGCTGCTGGGATTCTTCCTTCGTCAGAATGACGGGGTCCGTGGAGCGTCGTATCGGACACCTTTTCTGTGACGAACCACAAGGAATGACGGTGGTCGGCAC
>JACDBO010000356.1 GCA_013694885.1 Chloroflexia bacterium
CTCCACCGTCCTGCGCTTCGCGGGTGATACCATCACCATCGTGCGCGACGGGGCCATCGCCTCCGCTGCACTCCAGGCCGCCTGGGATGAGATCGCCGGCCAGCGCGCCGCGGTAGGCGGCAGTCGCTGAGGAGCGACCCTCACCCCCCAGTCTTTCCCTCTCCCAATTCTGGGAGAGGGGTGGCGCGTCAGCGCCGGGTGAGGGCCTTCGAGAGAGGCACATAGGGCATGGAGCAAGATCGTGATTCGCGAGAGCGTGCGGCGAACCGTTCGTCAGCAACTGACGACCTGTACGAGCGAGCGGAGCGGCGTGAGCACCTCGACACCAACGACCGCGACGAGGAGCACAAGGTCTTCGGGCTTGGGCTAAGTGCCGCCGAGGCGCGGCAACCGGCCTACGGGCAGGGTGTGGTTGTCAGCCTGCTGGCGGCGGGAGCGCTGCTGGTGCTGGCGATCATCGCCATCGGCGACGGCGATGGCTCCGACCCGCCATTGGGGCAGACTACGGACTCGGTTTTCTGGCTGGTCGCCGCCGCCGTGGTGGTCATCACCGGGGTCGGCGCCCAGTTCTCGGAGCGGACCGCCGCCGCCGCCGCCGCCGCCGTCGGCCACCCTCGGCCCTCGACCGCGATGGCGACTGCCTGGGCCGTGCCGACGATCGCCGCCATCGCCGCGATCCTGCTGGTCGCCACCTACCACAACCAGGCGATGCTCTTCACGGGCCCGCTGATCGCGTTTTTCGGCACGGCCGGAGCGCTACTCTCCCGCGATCTGCTCGATGAGGCCGACGCACAGTCGAGCCGCACGGCCGCCACGATCCACACACTGGTGGTCCACGCGGTGGCCTTTCTGGCGTTCAGCGCCGTCTATCTGAACAAGCTCGACACCTGGATTCTGGCACCAGCCGCCGGTCTGATCGGCGGCATCCTCGTCCTGGAGACACTCGAGCGGGGCGGCATTCGACCGCCATCGCGGGTCTTCTACGCGATCATCGGCGGCTGGCTGGTGGGCCAGACGGCGGTGCCGCTCAATTGGTGGCCGACCTACGGGTGGACCGGCGGAGCGGTGCTGCTGGTCGTCTTCTACATCGTCGCCGGGTTGCTGCTCTCCTACGCCCAGCGAGCGGCGATACGCTCCCGCGACCTGATCGAGTTCGGGGCGCTCGGCATCGTGCTGCTCCTCTTCCTCGCGATCACGTCCTAGAGGTGACTGATGCCGGCTGACTCACCATCGTCATCAACCGACGCGAATCGCGAGCTCTTCGACCTGCTGGCCCGCATCGACGAACTCGAATCGCTCCGCGACCAACTCGACGAGCTGGGTATCACCACCCGCGCCGAGCTGGAGCAGCGGATCTCCGACCTGGAGGCCGACGCCGCCCACTTCGAGGCGGAACGCGGCACGGGCTGACGCGGCCATGAAGAAAGCAGTCAACCCCAAATGGACCTCTTCGACGCCAACCGCCAGCAGCAGCTCGCCAGCCGCGCACCGCTCGCCACGCGGATGCGGCCGCGCACGCTGGACGAGCTGATCGGGCAACGGCATGTCCTCGGCGAGGAGAGCCTGCTGCGGCGCGCGATCGAGAGCGACCGGCTCTCGTCGCTGATCCTGTGGGGACCGCCTGGCTCCGGCAAGACGACACTGGCCCGGATCATCGCGGCGACGACCCGTGCCACGTTTATCGCCCTCAGCGCGGTCACGTCCGGTGTCGCCGATCTCCGCAAGGCCATCGCCGAGGCCAGGGATCAGCTTGGGATGCACGGGCGGCGCACCGTGCTTTTCATCGACGAGATTCACCGCTTCAACAAGGCCCAGCAGGACGCCATCCTGCCGCATGTGGAAGACGGCACGATCATCTTGATCGGCGCCACCACCGAGAACCCGTCGTTCGAGGTCAACGCCCCGCTGCTCTCCCGCTCCCGTGTCGTCACCTTGCGGGCATTGACGGACGACGACGTCACGACCCTCGTCCGCCGCGCGCTGGCGGACCGCGAGCGCGGACTCGGCGGCGAGGAGCTGACCATCGACGACGCCGCGCTCGACCTACTCGCTAACCTGGCCAACGGCGACGCCCGCTTCGCCCTCAACACGCTCGAATTCGCCGTCGCCGGAATCGACGAGCGGCGGCTCATCGACGAGCGGCTGGTGCGGGAGGCGGCGCAGCGACGGGCCGCCACCTACGACAAGAGCGGCGACGACCACTTCGACGCCATCTCGGCGTTGCACAAGACGCTGCGCGGCTCCGACGCCGACGCCGCGCTCTACTGGCTGGCGCGGATGCTGGAGCGCGGCGACGATCCGCTCTACGTCGTGCGGCGGCTCGTCCGCTTCGCCTCCGAGGATGTCGGACTGGCCGACCTTCATGCGCTGGCGCTGGCGATGTCGGCGCAGCAGGCGGTCCATTTCCTCGGGA
>JACDBO010000357.1 GCA_013694885.1 Chloroflexia bacterium
CGCCTCGCTCTTCACCGACCGCGCCATCAGCTACCGCGATGAGCAAGGGTTCGACCATCTGGAGGTCGCCCTCTCCATTAGTGTGCAGAAAATGGTGCGCGCCGACCAGGCCAGTTCCGGTGTGATCTTCACCCTCGACCCGGAGACCGCCTTCCCGCACGTCGTGATCATCAACGCCGGCTGGGGTCTTGGCGAGACGATCGTCCAGGGCGCGGTAACACCGGACGAGTACCAGGTCTTCAAACCGCTGCTGGGACGCGACGACCGCATCCCGATCATCGCCAAGACGGTCGGCGACCAGCGGCACAAGCTAGTCTACACCGCCAGCGGCAACGACAGCGGCACCAACGGTGGCGATGACGCCACCGCCACCGAAGAGGTCGCCACCTCGCGGCGGGAGCGTCGATCTTACGTACTATCCGACGACGAGATCCTGCAACTGGCCCGCTGGGCCGTGGCCATCGAGGAGCACTACGGGCAACCGATGGATATCGAGTGGGCCAAGGATGGCGAGAGCGGCGACCTCTTCATCGTCCAGGCTCGCCCCGAGACCGTTCACTCCCAGAACGACGGGAGTTCGCTGAAGACCTACGAGCTGCAAGAGGAGGGCGAGCGTTTGCTCACTGGGCTGGCGATTGGTGAGTCGATCGCCAGCGGCGAAGCCTGCGTCCTCGCCGATGCCGCTGACCGCGAGCGGTTCCAGGACGGCGCGATCCTCGTCACCGGGCGGACCAACCCCGACTGGGTGCCGGTCATGAAGCGGGCCGCCGGTATCATCACGGACCACGGCGGCCGCACCTCCCACGCCGCTATCGTCAGCCGGGAGCTGGGCGTGCCGGCGGTGGTCGGGACGGGGCAGGCGACCAAGACGCTCAAGGACGGGCAGACGATCACGCTCTCGTGCGCCGAAGGCGAGCAGGGCGCGGTCTATGAGGGTGCCCTGGCGTTCGAGGCA
The DNA here is from genome assembly GCA_013694885.1 of Chloroflexia bacterium. Lineage (GTDB taxonomy): Bacteria > Chloroflexota > Chloroflexia > Thermomicrobiales > UBA6265 > JACDBO01. The sequence continues at coordinate 956 of JACDBO010000357.1, forward strand.
ACGGAAGTCAGCCTGGACGACCTGCCCGAGACCAAGACACGGCTGATGCTGAACATCGCCGGGCCGGAGGCGGCCTTCCGCTGGTGGCGGCTGCCCTGCCACGGTATCGGTCTGGCGCGGCTCGAGTTCCTGATCACCGACGCCATCAAGGTCCACCCCATGGCGCTGGTCCACTTCGACGACCTCACCGACGAGGATGCGCGCCGCCAAATCGAGGAGTTGACCCTCGGCTACGACGACAAGACGGAGTACTTCGTCGAGTACCTCACGCGCGGCATCGCCCGGATCGCCGCCTCGCAGTACCCCGACTCCGTACTGGTGCGGACGAGCGATTTCAAGACCGCGGAGTATGCCGATCTCATCGGCGGCCGGCAGTTCGAACCGCATGAGGAGAACCCGATGCTGGGCTGGCGCGGCGCCTCCCGCTACTACAGCGAGGGCTACCGCGCCGGGTTCGCCCTGGAATGCCAGGCGATCAAGCGGGTCCGCGAGGAGATCGGTCTCGACAACGTCGTCGTGATGATCCCCTTCTGCCGCTCTTTGGAGGAAGCCGACAAGGTGCTCGAGGTGCTGGCCGAGAACGGGCTCAAGCGGGGCGAGAATGGGCTCGAGGTCTACGTGATGTGCGAGATCCCGTCCAACGTGGTGCTGGCGGCGGACTTCGCCAAGCGGTTCGACGGCTTCTCGATCGGCAGCAACGACCTCGCCCAACTGACGCTGGGGGTGGACCGCGACTCCTCCGAGCTGACGACGCTCTTCGATGAGCGCAACGAGGCCGTCAAGTGGATGATCCGCCACCTGATCGAGACAGCCCACGAGAGCGGCACACCGGTCGGCATCTGCGGCCAGGCCCCGAGCGACTACCCGGACTTCGCCGCCTGGTTGGTCGAAACCGGCATCGACTCTATCTCCCTGAACCCGGACAGCGTCATCCCCGTGCTGCGCCACGTCGCCGAGGTGGAACGCGCGCGGGCGTAGGCGGAGGACAAATCGGCATCCGACGGCTATGCGTCATACTCACGCAGCCGGTTGTAGGCCGCGATCTGGTCCGGCGTCAGGAGTTCGGCTGTCCTGAGATGAGCGGAGAGGTGGGCCACGGTCAGTTCGCCTTCCAGCCGCTTGACTTCAGCCATCCCGGTGCGCAGGGTAGCCTCCGTCAGCCCTCCGGACCGGAAATCCTCCTCCAGCCCCTGGAGCGCATCGAGGTAGTGCCGGCCCGCCGGAATCACCACGGCCCGCATCTCGTCGTAGACGGCCTGCACCCTCGCGATCTGGGCGGATGAGAGGTTGAGCTCGGCGGCGAGGTCAAGGACATGGCGGGGACCGGGAACGCCGTTGAGTTCGGCCGGCAGGGCAAATCCCGCTCCCTCGCCCCGCTCGATCTGGCCGATCTCCTCCGGTGTGAGCGAACGGATTGCCTTGGTTGGGTCATAGCCGCCAGCGTAGGTGGACGCCGCGGTGGGCGTGCTCCCGTGGCCATGCTCCTCCTGCGCCATCGTCGCCAGCGAGCCGCTTCCGACGACGCCGATCATGACGACGCTAGCGATCCAGATCCGACGCATAACACATCCTCTCCTTGTCGGTCCGCCACCGCGGCGGCGGGCATGACGCTCTACGGCGCGGCTCTCCCAATCGGACAACCACAACCAAGTCATCCTTTGGGCAAACCGCGCTAACCAGAGCTGCGGGTGAAGCGCTCGATCGCTTCGGTGAGCTCGTCGAGGATCTCTTCCCGGTCCGCGTGACCGTGGCGGCAGGTTCCGAGTACGCACTCGCGGATGTGGTCCTCCAGCACGAGGAGCCCCGCCGCGCGAGCGCCGGAGATGATCGCCGAGAGCTGGGTAAGGATGTCGACGCAGTACTGATCCTCCTCGACCATCCGCGCCACCCCGCGCACCTGCCCCTCCAGTCGCCGCAGGCGGGTGAGGATCTTGGCCCGGTCGGCCGCGTAGGAGCTCGACGGCGACGGTCGCTCAGTCTCCGCGTCTTCTCGAGCCGGGTTGGTGACGATGTCGGTGACATTCGTAGTGTCCATGGCGCGATGATACCCTAGCGGGGTATACGAGGCAAGCGCTCTCGTGTGTGGCCCGGCAGTCCCGGCCGCAGTACCTTCCGCGCCGCTCCTCGCCATACGCCCCGCGACACCGTGATCTCGAACCCACGCAACAAGTGCTTGACATTAATACCCACTGGGGGTATAGTGCGGCGCGTGGATACCCCCAGTGGGTATTAGAGAGGCATCGATTCCGGCGGCGTTCGGGAAGCCCACGCCGGCCATTGTCGAAACACGGAGCGCGCCTCTCCGCCTCGACCACACCGGGGTTCGTCTACCGATCCGCTCGACTCGATGATGCCGACAGGAGGTCTCCATGGCAACATCACCGCTTCACCCACGTCGATGGTGGGCACTCTTGGTGCTCGCCGTCGCTCAGTTCATGGTCATCATGGACACCTCGATCATCGGCGTCGCCTTGCCGGAGATCCAGCGGGCGCTGGACTTCGACCAGTCCGACCTCTCCTGGGTCTTCAACGCCTACGTCATCGCGTTCGGCGGGTTGCTCCTGCTCGGTGGGCGCCTGGCTGACCTCTACGGGGCACGGCGGCTCTTCATCCTCGGCTTCGCCATCCTGGCGGCGGCCTCGCTGCTGACCGGTCTCGCCGAGTCCGACCGCGTCCTCCTAGCTGGCCGCGCGCTGCAAGGTCTCGGCGCCGCCCTGATCGCGCCGGCGGCGCTGACACTCCTGATGACGCTCTTCGCCCACGACCCCCGCGAGCTGACGAAGGCGATGGCCGTCTACGGCGCGGCGGCGCCGGCCGGTGGCACCGCCGGCGTCTTCCTCGGCGGTGTCCTCACCGAGTGGGTCGATTGGCGCTGGGTCTTCCTGATCAACATCCCTG
>JACDBO010000364.1 GCA_013694885.1 Chloroflexia bacterium
ACAGTCATCTACATCAAATCGCGGGCGGCGTCGATGAGGGCCTGGGTCGAGGGGATGTCCGAGGAGCGCGTGGGGCGGACGGTGTAGCGCACAATGCCCTCACGGTCGATCAGGAACTCGCCGTGGAGCTGGAGCGCGTTGCCAACCACCCGCCCCGGCAGATCACCCCGCAGCAGGGCGCGGACGAAGGCGACCACCGCACCGGCACCCGCCACCTCCCCCACCGTCCCCTCGCGCAGCCCGTAGGCGCGAAACGCGGCACGCTCCGGGTCGGCCAGCACGGCGTAGGGCAACTTGAGCCGTCGTTGAAAGCGGGCGGCCTCCGCCGGCGTCCCCTGGCCGACGGCGACGACGTGCAGCCCCGCCGCTCCGAAGCGGTCGTGGTCGCGGCGCAACTGCGCCGCATGCTCGCGGCAGAAGAGTCAGCCGAAGTGGCGCAGGAAGACGAGCGCCAATCCCCGCGGTGTGCGCTCCCAAATCGTGCTCAGGCGCACCACGCCATCGTCCACATCCCGCAACGCCACGTCGGGCGCGACGTCACCGGGGTGGGGCCCAGTCGGCTGATGCGACCCTTCGCTCCTTATGTCATCCTCCGTTCGCTCCGGTGGACCCGCGCGCTGGTCGCCTGGGCCGGTCAGTCATTGCCGCTTCCGCTCTATCCGTCCGGGGCAATCGTCGGTTCCAGCGCGGGGTCGACCGCATCACCGTCTGGCTGCTCGACCGGCAGCGGCTCGTTCCCTTCGACCTGCTCCTGATACTCGTCGAGCTGGAGTTCGGAACCGGCCGGGTCGGGCGCGTCGTTGCCGAGAGTGATGACGACCGCGTAGCCCTCGCGCTCGGCGTCGTTAAGTGGCGCTTCCTCCGGCAGGATGCTGCGCTCCACCGCGCCCGTGCCGTCGCCCACTACCTCCGCCGTCGGCGAGACGTCCGGACCACTCCCGTCGTCCGCCGGCGAACTCTCCTCGACCCAGGGCGCGTCGACGACCTCGATCGTGTCGGCGCCGACGCCGATCAGGTTGGTCAGCAGCGCCGAGGTGCCGAGGTTGCCGCCCCGGTCGATGATCGTGGTTGCCGGATGGGCGCCCGCGTTGGCCGCCATCCGCACGTCGACGTCGGTGAAGCCGTTCGCGATCAACACGTCGGCGATGCGCCCCGCCAGACCGTCGTTGGCGGTGCCGTTCTCGATCAGAATCGGCAGGTCGTAGGTCGGGTTGGTGAGGGCCGCGCCGGGCGGGTTGACCGTCGTGCCCGTGAACTCGGAGAGGATCGCGCCGGCTTGCTCCCAGTCGGCGGCGAGATAGTACGGCTCGTCGGGCAGCTGCTCTTCGTAGAGGGCGGGAAGCAGCGAGTACTGCACGATCTGGTCGCGCGGGATCTCGGCGCCGACGCGAGCCAGCCGCACCGCGTCTTCCTTGCCGAGGTCGGTGCGCACACTGTCGCCGAAGTCGTCGATCAGCGTCGGCAGTTTCGGCAGCAAATCGAGACCGACCGCCTGGTCGCGCAGCGCCAGCAGCACCTGTTGCTGGCGCACGGAGCGCTGGGCGTCGCCGTCGGCGTGCCGGGTGCGGGCAAACTGAAGCGCTTGCGCTCCGTTCAGCCGCTGCCAACCGGCCGGGAAGTAGACCCGCTGGTAGGTGAAGTTCTCGCCGGGGTAGGCATCGTCCTTGATCGGGTACGGCACGTCGACGTTGATGCCGCCGACCGTATCGACCACCCGCACGAACCCCGCGAAGTCGATCTGGGCGAAATGGTGGACCGGAATGCCGAAGTTGGCCTCGATCGTCCGCATCGTCAACCCGGCCCCACCACCGGAGACCTTGTTGTACTCGCCGAGGGCGAAGGCCGCATTGATCTTGTCGATCCCGTAGCCGGGGATCACGACCTTGGTGTCGCGCGGGATCGCCAGCATCGCCGCCTGTTTGGCGACCGGGTCGATGTTGACGAGGATGATCGTGTCGGTGCGGGCCGCGCCGCCGGCCGGTTTGTCGACACCGAGCAGCAGGATCGTCAACCGCTCCTCGCCGTCCCAGCTCGGTTCGGCGAACTCGGTCGGCACCGGCGCCAGCACCGGCGTGCCAGCCGTGTTGAGGACGGGCACCAGACTCGATTGCTGATGATCGACGGGGTCGACGAAGATCTGTCGCTCCGCCTGCCGCATCTGGTAGAGGAGCGGCGCCGCCGCGACGGCCGCGACCAGCAGC
>JACDBO010000376.1 GCA_013694885.1 Chloroflexia bacterium
CCTTCCCAGCGCGGCCAGACCGTGCCGGTGTCGTCGAAGACGCGCACCACCCGCAGCGGGTTGACCTCCGCTGGCACCGCGATCACCCGGCTGCTGGCCGCGACCGCCACCGCCGCCACCGCCTGCCGCGGCACCCGCGCGCTATAGCGCCGCACCCCGGCGCCGATCGCGTCGTTGAGTAGGGCATCGTCCCACAGCGGGTCGACGCTGGTGTCGGCCAATCGGCGGCGGACCATCGTCCGCAGTTCGAGTCGTGTCGTCATCAGTCGCTCCCCCGCATCAGCTACGCCCAGCGACCACGCGGCGACGGACCGCCACGTACTAACGTAGGCTACAATTCATTTTTGGTCCCCTGGTTCTCCCTCGGTTGCCTGCCCCAGGTACCACGTACCTCGGTGTCTATTCGACACCAAAAACAATCGGAATCAAGGTCCCCGTGACACACGTCATATCTCAGAATGGTTCGACACCGGGCGCCACGCTCGACGCAACCGATCAGTCCCTTGGTTGGTTCGCAACGCTGTTCCGCGCCAGCCCGGCCGCGATCAGCGTCTCGACCCTGACCGAAGGCCGCCTTCTTGAGGTCAACGACAGCTTTTTGCACCTCCTCGGTTACACCCGCGAAGAAGTCATCGGGCAGACATCCTTCGACCTGGACCTCTGGATCGACGCCGATACCCACGCGTCACTCAGGTCCTCCATCGCCGAGCACCGGGCCGTGCGCGATGTCGAGGCACAAATGCGCACCAAGTCGGGTGAGCACCGCATCGTGCTCATCTCGGCCGAAATCTTCGAGTCCGACGGGCCACCCTGTATCCTGGCGCACCTCCACGACATCACCGCGCGCCGGGACCTCGAAACGCGGCTCCGGTCGAGTGAGGAGCGCTTCCGCACCCTCGTTTAGCACAGCCACGACCTGATGCTCGTCATCTCCCCCGACGGCACCCCAGCCTACATCAGCCCCGCGGTCGAGCCCCTGCTCGGCTACCAACCGGAGGAGCTGCTCGGCACGCCGATATTCGCCCTCATCCATCCCGACGACGTGCCAGCGGCCGAAGCGGCCCTCGGACTCCGGCCGCGGAAACCAGATACGAGCCTCCGCCACGAACTCCGCATGCGTCATCGCGATGGTTCCTGGCGCTGGATGGAGTCGGTCAGCTCCAACCGCATCGCCCATCCCGGCATCGCCGGCATCGTCGTCAACGCCCGTGACGTGACCGAGCGCAAGCAGGCGGAGACCGCGCTGCGAGAACGCGAGGAGCAGCTTCGCCGGCTTGCCGATGCGGCGTTCGAAGCCATCTTCCTGATCGGAGATGGAACGATCCTCGACACCAACGAGGCCGCCGCGACCATGCTCGGGTACAGCCGTGAACGCCTCATCGGCATGAACGCCCTCGATCTGGTCGCCCCCGCGTTCCGGGCGGTCGTCAGCCACAACATGGCCATCGGCTACGAGGACGCGTACGAGGCCGCTTGCCTGCGCCAGGACGGGACGATCTTTCCGGTGGAGGCGCATGGTCGTACCACGACCCACAAGGGGAAACCCGTCCGCGTGACGACGCTCCGGGATATCACCGATCAGAAGCGCGTCCAGGAGGCCCTGTCCACCAGTCATGATCGCTTTCGCCACATGGCGCTCCATGACTTTCTGACCGGATTGCCGAACCGTGCCTCCTTCATGAGCACGATCGAGAAGGCCCCACACTCCGCCGCCGCGCGCCACACCCGCTTTGCGCTGCTTCTCGTCGACCTCGACGACTTCAAGGAGATCAACGATCGCTTCGGCCACGCCAACGGCGATCGCGTGCTGGTCGAAGTGGGTCAGCGGATCGCGCGCGATGTGCGCCGAGACGATATCCCTGCGCGCCTGGGGGGCGACGAATTCGCGCTTCTCCTGCAGCACATCACCGACGGCGCCGAGGCGGTCGGCGTGGCGCGGCGCATCCTCACCGAGATGACGGTCCCGATTCAACTGGCTGACCACGAGGTAGTGGCCAGCCTGAGCATCGGGTTCGCGACCAGCAGTCACGATCTGGCGCGACCCGACGACCTGATGCGTGCCGCCGACGCGGCGCTCTACCGGGCCAAGGCCGAGGGCAAGGGTAGAATGGCCGGCTTCGACGAACTCGCCCCGGCCCGGCCGGCTTTTCGTCAACCTCTATGAACGCCGGGCGACGACGCCCGCACTCAGATCGCCTGCGTGACCGCGGGCGATGACCCCTCAGCCGTATCCGACCCACCAAACGCCGCCTGTTCCGCCACAATCCGCGCCAGCTCGGCCTCCGGGTCATCGCCACCGAGGGCCGCAATCGCCGTCCGCCGGCTCTGGATGCCGCCGCCAACCAGCGCCACCGCGTTGCGGACCGCGCCGTCGGTGTCGCTCGGCAGCACACTCGGCCAGATCGTCGCCGTCCGCCGCAGCCCGGCCAGCTCCTCGCCACCGAACCGCTCCAGCAGGTCGAGCAGCAGCGCGTTGCGACGGGTGTAGAAGCCGTCCCACAACCGCCGCTTGCGCCCCACCTTCTGCACCAGCGGCTGGATCTCGACCTCCAGCGCCGCGCCGGAGAGGTCGCGCCCGGCATCGCCGAACGCCGTCCGCGGCGTCTCGCTCAGGTCGTGCAAGGACCGGTAGAGCAGGTTCACGTAGTCGATGTGGAGCCCGACGCCGCCCCCTCCGAGCAGGTCCAGCAGGTAAGCCCGCGCGCCTTCCGGCAGCTCCCACTTCGCCCCCGGCCCGACGCTGATCCCCTCCGAACCGTCGACGTTCTCCAGCACCGCGATCGGCGCCCCGGAGAGCTCCAGCACCCGTGCCAGGGTCGTCAGCCGTCGGTTCAACTCGCGGCAAACATCCTCCAGGTCGTCCAGATCGGACTGTCCCCAGAAGCTGAACGGCCGCGGATCATTGGCGACGACGACGTACGGGATCCAGCCATAGGGGTTCGGCCGGTCATGGACGAGCTGCCCCGCCACGCTCAGACGCCACCGCTCGGCCGTCCACTCCTCGACCACCGCGTAGCCCCGCCCGGCGTCCAGCCCCAGCGGCCCGGTCGATCGCGGCACGTCGGGGAAGAGGTCGGCGATCCCCTCGCCGGTCAGACCGTAGACCTGGACCATCCGCCGCAGGTCGCGCGGGTCGTCCGGCGCCCACCGCGCACTCAGCGTCGCGGGATCGACGGCGACCACCCGCGGCTGCCCCCGCACGGCATCCCAGGTCACCTTGACCGCCGCGTCGCCGAGCACCGCGGCGTCGATGCAGAGCGCCAGGTCGAGCCGCCCCAGGTCCAGCTCGCTCCCTAGCGCCGCCAGTAGCCGCTCCGCCCGGTTAGCGGCGTCGCGGACCGCCGGCTCGTCCGGCTCCGGCGGCACGCTGAAGCGCACCGGCGCCGGGAAGACGTAGCTCGCGACTTTGCGCACCAGCGTCCGCGCGTAGTTGACGACGAGGCGCGTCTCCCCCCGCCGGCTAGCGCTAGCCGCCCGCTCGCTCCACTGCTCACCCCCGTAGAAGGCGAGCGCCCGCCGGTAGCGCCCAAACCGCGCTTCGTCCTCCGGCCCGAGCAGGCCATGCGACCAGGCGGTGGAGATCGCTTCCCGTGGGAGCGGCGACAAGGCTGACATGGACACGACCTCCTGGGTAACGCAAAACATGCCGCCACAATCGGCGGCACCGCACTTGCACCGGCCACGCCCAGAGACAAGCGCGACCTTATGACCTTCGCCGCGAGAGACATCAGTGGACGTACCGGCCAGCGCCGGTCTAAAGGAGGAGCGGGAATGGGCAACAAATTAACGGAGCGCCTGGTGACGTCGATGCCGTGGCTCGACGCCGTCTCCGAGCGGATGAGCAAACTCTACGACCCGTTCCTCGGGCCGAACGCCTCGGCGGCGATCAAGGACGCCCTCTATGGCGTCCGGACCGGACACCCGCTCCATCCCGCCATCGTCGACCTGCCGATCGGCGCCTGGTCATCCTCACTCCTGCTCGACGCGGTCGGCATGGAGGAGGCGGCCGACCTGACGCTCAAGGTCGGCACCGTCAGCGCCCTCGCTGCCGCCCTCACCGGCGCCGCCCAGTGGCAGGACACCCAAGGGATGGAGCATCCCCGCCGCCTCGGTACCCTCCACGCCATGCTGAACGTCGCCGCCACCGGGCTCTACGGCGCCTCGTGGCTGTGCCGCGACCGCGGCTACCGCTCCACCGGCATCTCCCTCTCCACCGTCGGCTACGGACTCGCCACCTTCTCCGCCTGGCTCGGCGGCGACCTCGCCTATGACCTCGGTATCGGCGTCAACCGCACCGCCTTCGACGAGCCCTCCGATGACTGGACCGAGGTCGCGCGGGAAGATGAGCTCGTCGACGGCAAACCCACGCGCGTCGACGCCGCCGGTGTCCCCGTCCTGCTCGTCAAGCAGGCCGGCGCCCTCTACGCCATCACCGCCACCTGCACCCACGTCGGCGGCCCGCTCGACGAGGGCGAGATCGGCGACTGCACCGTCACCTGCCCATGGCACGGCAGCGTCTTCGACCTGCGCGACGCCTCCGTCATCCACGGCCCCGCCACCGGCGCCGGCGCCGCCTACGACGTCCGCGTCCACGCCGGCACCATCTCCATCCGGTCGAGGGGATAGGGATAAGGGGAAGAGGGTTAGGGGACAGATGGCAGAGGTTTGCCTATCGTTCTTCTATCCCCCATCCCCTATCCCCTATCCCCTTCGGCGAGCAGGCGGCGTACCTCCGCGTCGGTCGTCTGCGCGAAATCGATGTACCACGGACCGACCGCGAAGAACGGTTGTGGCGTCGCCCCGCAGACGATGCGGTCGACCAGCGGCTCGAAGGCGCGGCAGACCGACGGCGCCGCCACCGGCACGGCGACGATCGTCCACCGCGGCTCGAATGCCTGGACCGCGGCCACCGCCGCCCGCATCGTCGACCCCGTCGCCAACCCGTCGTCGACCAGGATCACCGTCCGCCCACGCAGCTCCGGCGGTGGGCGCGCTCCCCGGTAGAGCCGCTCGCGACGGACAAGCTCGCCCCGCTCGATGACCGCCACCGCCTCGATGACATCCGGCGCGATCCGCGCCTCGGCGACGACCTCGTCGTTGAGCACGAGGACGTTGCC
>JACDBO010000388.1 GCA_013694885.1 Chloroflexia bacterium
CGCATGCGCCGGTCCCCGGATGGCGAGCGCCGATATGCTTGCCCGGCCATTCACCTACTGTTTGCGACTTGCGACCTGGAGATCACCTCGGATTCGGGGTCGCGGGTGATCTTACCGCGTCGCACGATCATACCGCCCCGTTGACCGGCGCGCGGATGTTCGCCGTGGGTGGCACCTACGTCCGGCGCCCGCGAGAGCGGCGGTGGTCCGCGGCGTATCGCTGCCGGCGCACCGGTTCCGCGAGCGGCACGGAGGCATCGGCCTCGGCGAGCATCAGACTTTCCCGGTGTTCCGCCTGAACTTCGAAGGTCTGCGCGATTGCGCTCAGCATGGTGGCGGCATCGCGGAACCGGGCACGCGCCTCGACCGTGCGGCCCGCGTAGTCGAGCCGGATCCCCTCACGCCGCGACAATGCCGCGCGCTCACGCGTTGCCGCTTCGCGAACCTCGTTATCGACCGGTGCTCGCTCCGCTTCCTCGTTGGTGCCAAGCGTGAGCGACGGCAGCGTCAGCTCGATCGCTTCGCGGCGGTCCGCCGCCGGATCGGCCCAACTCAGCCGAGCCGTGGTGTGCTCGATCGTGCTTGGGTCGCGCGTCTTGGAAACCGTCCAGCAGTCGACGATGAGCACCACCTCGTCGCCGGCGGCGAGGTCGCTCAAATCGACGGTGATTGTCTTGCCAGCGCGACGAGCCGGGAAGGCGTTGAGCAGGTTGCCGTGGACCCGGTGGGGCAGGGTGAGTTCCAGCCGGGGCGCGATCCCGACCATGGTCAGCAAATCGCCGATCTCACGACTGAAGAACGCGCGGAGTTCCGCGGGCTGTGCGATGTGCTCGTAGTTGCCGCCACCCGCCTCGGCCATGCCGCTGAGCAGGGGTTGGTCATAGTCGTTGCCGACTCCGATCGTGGTGGTGCTGATTCCACGTCGGCGAAGTTCGGTCGCGTGGTGCATGAGTTGGCCGGGGTCGGTCACCCCGACGTTGGCCTGACCGTCGGTGAGCAGCAGCGTCCGGCGTGGCCGCGTCGCCCCATCACTCCGCTGGCCATCGCTATCTGGAGTCGACGCCAGTTCCTGACAACCCGCAAGCCAGCCGCCGCAGAGGTCCGTCGAGCCGCCAGTGTCGATGCCCTGGAGGGCGAGGCGCAGCGTGGTCCTGGTACGCTCGGTCGCCGGTTGGAGTGGCTGCACCGTCTCGATCGTGTTGTCGAAGACGACCAGCGCGGCGCGATCATCGTCGCGAAGCTGACGGGCGGCAACGTCGACGGCTTCCTTGGCGAGGTCGAGTTTGCCGCCGCCCATCGAGCCGGAGCGGTCAAGGACGAAGGCGACGTCGAGGGGAACGCGGCGGCGCCCCGGTGTGGGCAGGGGTGTAGACGCGGTAATACGGAGCATGAGCGCCGATTGCCCGCCTTCACCGGCCACAACTGACCGCTCCCAGCGCGCGGTGATGTCGAGACCGTTGGATGAAGGTGACTGTGGCGATGACATGGTGGGTCCTCCTTGCGGGTAGCCGGATCTCTTTCAGGCCACATTCGGACAATCGGGTTGGTGTCTGCCGATACTTCAGAACGGGATTCATCGCCTCCTTGTTCGTGACCTGGACCGCCGCTAGCCAAGAATCCGCCTCGCCCAGGCGATCAGCCCGTCAATCTGCTCGGCCCGGCGCTGGTAGGTCTCCTCGCGGATCAGCAGCTCGGCTTCGGCGGTGATCGCCAACCGCCGCCAGGTCGACGGTTCAGCCAATTCCAGCGCCGCGGCGGATGCCGGTGGCGCGTCCTCCGCGAGGGCATGGTCCGGCCCGGACGGTGCGCGCCCGTGGTGCGACGAACGCGGTGGGCTCATGATCGGCTGAGTGATCTCGTTGAGGTCACGATGCCGCACCCGCGCGATGTAGTCGGCCGCGCTGTCGACCGGGCCCGTAGCGGCCAGTTCGTCGGTCCGCGCCAGCGCCGCGCGCACGTCCTGGTCACTGAGTCCGGCGACACGGTGGCGAATCTCGCGGAGGGGCAGGTAGGCGTCCTTGAGCCGTCCGATCAGCCGGAGCCGGTCGAGGTGCCCCGGCGTGTACGCACTGCGAGGGCCGCCGCCGACTGCTGGCGGCAGCAACCCTTCGGCGATGTAGTAACGGACCGTCCGCACAGTCACGCCGGCCTGGTCGGTCAGTTCGTCCAGACTGTAGGTCCGCTCATGTTCCCGGTTTGCGCGATCTCTGGTCATGACCACTTCCCATCGTTCGACGCGCCCGAACTGGGTCTCGACCACACTCATGGTGTCGACATCCGTTATCTTATCAGTGTGACGTTATAGTGTCAATTTATGGCGTCGGACGGTGGTGCTACAATCGCCCGCCGTACTTCAATGGTGATCTCCGCGCGCACGAGCCGAACGCAGTCAGCACAGCGAAAAAGCGACAGAATGAGGGGGAGACGTGAGTGAGCGAGACGCGGCGCCGTCGCCGCTGGCCGGGGTGCGGGTGGTCGATCTGACGCGGGTGATGACCGGGCCCTACGCGGCGATGATGCTCGGCGACCTCGGCGCCGACGTGGTGAAGATCGAGCAGCCGGGCACGGGGGATGACACCCGCCACTGGGGGCCGCCCTTCGTCGGCGGCGAGGCCAGCTACTTCCTCTCCGTCAACCGCAACAAGCGCTCGCTGGCGCTCGATCTCAAGTCCGAGGGCGGCCGTGAGGTGCTCTGGCGTCTCATCGACGAGGCCGATGTCCTGCTCGAGAATTTCTCGCCGGGGACGATGGAGCGGCTCGGATTCGGGTACGAGGCGGTCAGCGCGCGGCGACCGGAGCTGATCTACGCCTCGATCTCCGGCTTCGGGCAGACCGGCCCCTCTCGCCGGCGGACCGCCTACGACCTGATCCTGCAGGGGATGGGCGGGATGATGAGCGTCACCGGCTTCGCTGGCGGGGAGCCGACCAAGCTCGGGGTGCCGATCGCCGACATCGCCGCCGGGATGTTCTGCGCCTTCGCCGTCGCCGGCGCCCTCTTCGGCCGCGAGCGCAACCCGGATCGGCATGGCCAGTACATCGACACCTCGATGCTCGGCGGGCAGATCGCGCTGCTGACCTACCAGGCCAGCATCTACCTGACCACCGGCACGGTCCCGAAACCGCTCGGCAACGCCCACCCGACAATCGTCCCGTACGACACCTACGCGACGGCGGACGGCTATGTCAACATCGCCGCCGGCAATGACAGCCTGTGGCGGCGCTTCTGCGGCGCCTTCGGGCTGGAGGCGCTGATCGACGACCCGCGCTGCCGCACCAACCCCGACCGCGTCGGCAACCGCGACGTGGTCAACGCGCTCGTCAGTGAAGCGCTGCGAACGGTGACGTCGGCGGAGGCGGTCCGCCGCTGCGACGAGTGCGGCGTCCCCTGCGGCCCGATCCAGGATGTGGCCGAGGTCTTCGCCGACCCCCAGGTGCACGATCAGGAGCTGGTGCGCGAGGTGGAGCACCCGACCGTCGGCTCGCTGGCGCTGACCGGCTTCCCCTACCACTTCCACGGTACCCCACTCGAGATCCGCCACCCCCCACCGCTGCTCGGCCAGCACACTGCCGAAGTGCTGGCTGAACTGGGATACGACGCGGAACAGATCGAGGCGCTCATTGCAATGGGAGCTGTGCAGGTGGTTAAGCCGGCGAACGACGAATCGACGTGGTGAGCAGGCGCCAGGAGCGACAATATGACATCGATCTTGGAGAGGGCGGCTTTATTCGTGTTCGGCGCACGAACATCCGCGACAAGATCATTGCCTTCACCGCTCAGTACGAGCCATTCGTCGAAGGGTGGTTTCGACCAGCAGTGCGCTACGATACAGCGCATGGCCGCGCGCATCGCGATACGCTCGATTGGGATGGCCGGCCGATTCGCGGATTGAAAGAGTGGCTGCCGGTGTCGATGAACTTCAACGAAGCCTTCACATTCGCGGAACAAGACCTGAAGACGAATTGGCTCAAGTATCTAACCGCGTTTCTCAGGAGACGACGATGAGCACCAAACATGTCTCCTCATTGCCGATCGAGAAGGTCGAAGGCGTATCGGAAGCCGTCATCGATCGCCAGATCGACTTGTTCATTGCGCTCATGCATGCCGACATCGCTGACCCTACCATGCTGGACGGTGTTCCCAACCGAGCGTCGCTGGCATTGATCCCTGACGACGACCCAGAAGTGGCCGACTATGCGCTCCAGGCTGGCTGGGCCGGGGTCAAGCGGGGCAAGAACGTCTACTTTCTGCACCTGACGCGTGATGCGGACGGGGCAATCACCATCAAGTGGCCCGCGGACATGTTGCCGCCACTGGATCGAGACAACCAGTGAGCCGACGTTCGACGACGTTCACGAGTCGCCGATGAAGTACCGAAATCCGGCGGAGTTGGGGTTCGACGTCGCGGCGCTGGATGAGGCGTGGGTCTCGCTGGTGCGCGGCGCGGAGGCGGGCGCGTTCGGCGGGGCGGTGGCGCTGGTCGCGCGGCACGGGCAGGTCGCGCTGCACCGGGCGACGGGGTGGGCGGTCCGCGAGCCGGCGGAAGAGCGGTCGCCGATGGGGACCGACGCGATCTTCGACCTCGCCTCGCTGACCAAAGTAACGGCGACGCTGCCCTCCGTGCTGACGCTGGTCGCGGACGGGCGGATCGATCTCGACCAGCCGGTCGGCGAGCTCGTGCCCGAGTTCGGGGTCGCGGGCGACAAGCGCGAGGTGACGATCGCGCGGCTGCTGGCGCACACCGCCGGGCTGCTCGCCTGGCGGGCCTTCTACCTCGACGGCACGGGTATCGACCGCTATCTGGCGGCCATCGCCACCGGCCAGCCGGAGCGTCCGCCGGGGCGGGAGGTCGTCTACAGCGACCCCAACTTCATCCTGCTCGGCGAGGTCGTGCGGCGGGTCAGCGGCGAACCGGTCGCCGGCTACGCGGCGCGCACGGTCTTCACGCCGCTGGGGATGGTCGACACCGGGTATCTGCCGCCGCGGGCGCTGTGGGCGCGGATCGCGGCGACCGAGCGCGGCAACCCGTTCGAGGCGGCGAAAGAAGGGGACCGCGCCGGCCGTTTCCCGCACTGGCGCAGCGGGTTGATCCGGGGCGAGGTCCACGACGGCAACGCCTGGTACGGGCTGGGCGGCGTCGCCGGTCACGCCGGGCTCTTCGGCACAGCCATCGATCTGGCCCGCTACGGGCAGTGCTGGCTCAACGGCGGGGCGCTGGACGGCGTCCGCCTGCTCCCCGAGGCCATCGTCGCCGCGGCGACGCGCGAGCAGCCGCCGGAGAGGTCGGAACGCGGGCTGGGCTGGCGTCTGGCGCCGCGCGGCGAGGAGATCGACCCCGACGATTCCGGCCGGGGGCTGGGCCCGCGCGCGTTCGGTCACACCGGTTTCACCGGCACCTCGCTCTGGATCGATCCGGACAAGGACCTCGTCCTGGTGCTGCTCACCAACCGCGTCCACCCCGAGGTGCGGGACGACTACCTCCCGATTCGGTCAGCGTTCACGGCGGCCGTGGCCGGCGCAGCCAGCTGAGGACTCAGGACTCAGGAAGTGGCCCGGGTTACTAAGTACCCGTG
>JACDBO010000391.1 GCA_013694885.1 Chloroflexia bacterium
GGGCTTGGTCACCGGCCAGCTCGCCGACCCGGCGGCGGCGATGCAAGACCTCCAGGACCGCGCCGACGCCGAACTGGAGCGCGCGATTCAAGCGGCGGCAGACAACGGCGCGCAGGTCTCCCGCGACGACTGGGTCTTCGCCAACTGGGACCCGACCCGCGACTACACCGACGCCGACTACGCGGCTCTCTAACCGAAGGGCCGAGGATCGAGGGCCGAGGGCCGAGATTTTGAGTTTCTCGGTCCTTCGGCCTCCCGTGAAAGGGTGATGATGGGATCGCGGACGAGTGGTCGACCGAATATCGTGCTGATGCTGGCGGACCAGCTCCGCTACGATGGCTTGGGGTGCAACGGGAATCCCCATGCGGTCACGCCCAACCTCGACCGCCTGGCTCAATCCGGGACGGTTTTCCACCGTCACATCACCGCCAACCCAGTCTGCATGCCGTCGCGGTCCTCGCTGCTAACCGGCCGCTACCCGAACGGGCACGGTCTCTGGCACAACGGCGTTCCTCTGCCGCGCCGCGAGTACGCCCGCTTCGACGAGCGCCTAAGCGGACTCGCGGCGCGTGCCCACGAGGGGCCGATTATCAGCAATGTTCCCACGTTGCCCGACTGCCTCGCCGAATCCGGGTACCAAACTCGCGCTATCGGCAAGCTGCACCTGACACCGACCGGCGCAGTGCCTGACTACGGCTACCAGGAGTCGCGCGCCCGCTGGCAAACCGGCGAACTCGACGACTGGCACGGTCCCTACTACGGTTTCGACCACGTCGAGCTGACGATCGGGCACGGTGAGGAGACGATCGGCCACTACGGCGCTTGGTTGAGGGACCATCACCCGGAGGTCGCGCGGGCGCTGGCCGACGGCCGTCACCGCCAGCGGGCGCCGTTCCCCGAGTTGCCCGATCTCTATCCGAGCGCCATCCCGATCGAGGCACACCACTCGACGTGGATCGGCGAGCGCGCCCGCGCCTTCCTCGAACACGACCGGGACCCGGACCAGCCGTTTTTCCTCTTCCTCGGTTTCCCCGACCCCCATCACCCTTATTCCCCGCCGGCCGCGTTGGCGGATGAGTTCGCCCGGCACGATGTGTTGCTACCGCATGAGAACGACGATCCCTCGCGACTGCCCGAGGTGGTCAGGCAGCTTCGCGACGGCACCATCCCGAACCGCTCGGCGCGGGATCTGTCGCCAGAGTGCATCCGCCGCGTCCGCCAGTACACGAACGCCATGATCCACCTGATCGACCGCGCCGCCGGCAACGTCCTCGACACGTTGGACCGGCTTGGCCAGGCAGAGGAAACGATCGTCGTCTTCACCGCCGACCACGGCGACTTCCTCGGGGACCACGGGATGATCCGCAAAGAGACAGTCTGCAGCGACACCCTCGTCCATGTCCCGTTCCTGCTCCGCGCGCCCGACGCATCGCTGCCGGCGAAGACGCACACCCCGATGAGCAACGTCGACGTGCTGCCGACACTCTGCGCGCTGGCGAACGTGCCGCTGCCCGCCGGGGTCCAGGGCACGAACGTTCTACCAGCCGCGGACGGTGGTGAGAGCCACCCCGTGCGGGTCTGCGGCTACCTGCACGACCCACGGTTTCATAATTTCTCGATCTACGATGAGCGATACCGCTTCACCTGGTACCCGGCAACCGAGGAGCGCGAACTCTACGACCATCAACGAGACCCGCACGAACTGCAAAACCGGGCGGGCGACTCCGCTCTGGCCGCTGACGAGGAACGACTTTTCGCCACGCTGCTGCGCCACCATGTGGCAACCGACAATCCGGTCGGCGGCCGCATCGCAAGGTGGTAGCTGGAGATCGGGCGGCAAGTGTCGTGGGGGCGATGAACCGAGCAAGCGCTGAGGGAACTTGTACACGGCGATCGGCCACCATACATAATGGGAAAGGCACGCCCTCAGGCGCGCCGACTAACGGCGTGGTTCCGCGAGACAGACTCGATCCGTTTTACGGAGAGAAGGAGATGCGAATTGGAAAGCCCTGGTACTCATGACCAACTACTCAGCTCTCGATCCTTGCCCTCAGGCCCTTCGCTGAGTCTGATCACGCCGCCCGCTCTCCAAAGCCTGCTCGCGCACGAGATCGCCGATTGGGCGGTCAACGCCGGCTTCACCGCCATCGACACCGAGGCCGACCTCGGACAAACCACCGTCGATGCGTTCGCCGGCGCCGGGATCGCGCTTGGCCCGATGCGGATCCGCGCGTCGCTGGCCGACTCCGACCAGACATCGCGCCACGACGCACTCGAACACGCTTGTCTGGCCATCGACCGGGCGGCGGAGCACGGCATCGCCACGGTCTGGACACTGCCGCGCAATGCCCGCAACGATGCCTCGCCGCGCACCAACTTCGCCGCCGCGCTCGAATCACTGGAAGCGCTCGCCACCTACGCCGAGCGGCAGAACATCCGCATCGCCATCGAGAACTGCCCGTTCGAGGGGCAGAACGCGGTGTGTACGCCCGAAAGTTGGGACGCGCTCTTCGCCGCCATCCCCTCTCCGGCTCTCGGTATCTGCATGGATCCGTCCCACTGCGTTTGGCAAGGGATCGACTATCTTCGCGCCACGCGTGAGTACCGGCACCGCCTCTACGATGTCCACGCCAAGGACACCGAATTACTCCCGGAGGGACTGTTTCGCTACGGGGTACAGGGGCCGCTGCTCGAAGAAGTCAGCACCGAGAACGGCTGGCCGCGCCACGGTTGGTGGCGGCACCGGCTGCCGGGTCTCGGCGCGGTCGACTGGAGCGGTTTCATCACGACACTTGCCGATATCGGCTACAGCGGCGCCATCAGCATCGAGCACGAAGACCCACTCTGGGGCGGCAGCCCGGACCGCGTCCAGCGCGGCTTGGCCCAGGCGCGGGAGCACCTGGCTCGCCTGATCCCATGATGCCGCGCTGGGCGGGGCGCGAAGGACTCAGGACTGAGGACTGAGTGTGTTGCCGTAGAGGCCTCGGTCCTTCGTCGGCGAGAGGGCCGAAGAGGAGCACGACAGGCATGGCGAACGGCGGCGCGGCATCGGACATGAGGCCGAATCTGCTCATCATTATGTCGGACGAGCACGCGCCCCATTTCAGCGGCGCGTATGGACATCCACTCGTACAGACTCCGCATCTGGATCGGCTGGTCGCCGAGGGCGTGCTCTTCGAGCAGGCGTATTGCAACACCCCCCTCTGCGTGCCCTCCCGCATGTCGTTCATGACCGGGCGCTTCGTCCACAATACCGGCGCCTGGGACAACGCCTCGCCTCTGGCGAGCGACGCCGTGACCTGGGCGCACCGGCTGCGCGCCGCCGGCTATGATGTCGTGCTTGCCGGCAAACAGCATTTCGTCGGTCCCGACAAGCTCCACGGTTTCCGCGCCCAACTCGCCCGCGACCTCCACGCCGAGCAGAGCCATCCGATTTTCGACTGGACCGACGGCACACCGCCGGCGCCTGTCCCCTGGCCCGTCCTCGCCAAGGCCGGGCCGGGGACCACGACCGAGATCGAGGTCGACGACGAGGTGGAAGCGGCCGCCCTCGCCTACCTGCGCGACCCGGCCCGTCGCGAGCAGCCGTGGGCACTCAACGTCTCCTTCCTCGCCCCCCACTTTCCGCTGATCGTTCCGCAACCCTTCTGGGACCTCTATCCGCCCGACCGCATCGACCTGCCCGACGTCCCGCCCGGTCACCTCGACAACCAGCACCCGGTCTACCAGCGGATGCGGCAGATGTTCGGGTTCGAAGCGTTCCCGGAGGAACTGGTGCGCCGCGGCCGTGCCGGGTACTACGGCCTGATCACGTACCTGGACGAGAAGATCGGCCATCTGCTCGACACCCTGGCGGCGACCGGTCAGGACCGGAACACGCTTGTTGTCTACACCAGCGATCACGGCGAGATGGCTGGTGAGCACGGCATGTGGCGCAAATCCAACTTCTACGAGCACTCCGCCCGCGTCCCACTGGTCCTGCGCTGGCCGGGTATGTTGCCGGCCGGTCGCCGGGATCGCGGCGTCGTGTCGCTCGTCGATCTGGTCGCCACGATCGTTGACGCGGCGGTCGCGTCATCGGACGACCGGCTCGACGGCGACAGCCTGCTGCCACTCGCGCGGGGCGAGACGGCGGACTGGAAAGACGAGGCCTTCGCCGAGTACCTTGGGCACGGTGTCGCCCGCCCGATGGCGATGCTCCGGCGGGACCGTTTCAAGCTCAACTACAGCCTCGGCGACCCACCAGAGCTCTACGACCTCGACGACGATCCGGGGGAACTCCACGACCTGGCCACCGATTCCGCCCACCGGGATGTGGTCGAAGTCCTCACGGCCCGGCTGCTCGAACGCTGGGATCCGGTTGCCCTGGAGCGGCGCGTGCGGCAGAGTCAACGCGACCGCCTGCTGATCCACGCCGCCACGACCGGCGAGGACGCCGCCGACGGGCGTCGTCGCTGGGCTGAGGCTGGAGCCTCCCTTGGTGGGCCGACCGCGTAAAGCGCGGGTGCGCGGCGCTGAAGCACTGCGCTCAACAAGGAAGCCTCTTCGAGGCTGAGGGCGGGACGGCCTAACGATTCCTCACTCGCGATAATCTGTGCAGGTTCAACGCCAAGGAGCACCGCATGACCGACGACCATTCCGCCTGCTGCGGCCCATCCCGAAGCACCACCGCCGTTTTCCCCTCCGCTCACGAAGGGCCGAGCGACGAGGGCCGAGGGCCGAACGGGCAACCGACTCAGTCCTCAGTCCTCAGTCCTCAGTCCTTCAACGGGGCTGGGGGTGAGGGCCGCTCCGAGACGCCCCGCAAGGGGATGATCCGCCTCGCCGGCGGCGTCTTTCTGATGGGCACCGACGACCCGGTCGGGTTCCCGGCGGACGGGGAAGGGCCGGTGCGCGAAGTCACGCTCCGCCCCTTCCTGCTTGACCGCCACGCGGTCAACAACGACCGCTTTGCCGCCTTCGTGAAGGCCACCAACTATCGGACCGAGGCCGAACGCTTCGGTTGGTCCTACGTCTTCCACCAGTTCGTACCGCGCGACGGGTCGGTCGCCGTCGCCGGTTCGG
>JACDBO010000408.1 GCA_013694885.1 Chloroflexia bacterium
CCCGAATCACGGTTTGATCTCAAACCTGCCGGCCGGTTGCTGCGTCGAGGTCGCTTGCCTCGTCGACAGCAACGGTGTCCAGCCAACCGTCGTCGGCGCGTTACCGCCCCAGTGCGCCGCCGTCAACCGGACCAACATCAACGTCCAGGAACTCGCCGTCCAGGCCGCGCTGACCGGCGACCGCGCCCACGTCGAGCACGCCATCATGCTCGACCCGCTGACCAGCACAATCCTCACCCTCGACCAGATCAAGGCAATGACGGACGAACTGTTCGCGGCGCACATGTCGTTACTCCCACCGTTTCGAGCCAACCAGGGTTCGTCGGCGTTGTAACGTCATCGGCCGGACTCGCGTCCCTCCATTCATCCCTGACTTACGCGCGCCAGATATTCCGGGCGATTGAGCGGGTTGAAGTCCGTGCGGGGCCGGGTCGGCGGCGGGCCGGCGGTCTCCCCGTAGTGGTCGAACTCGGCCGTGAAAAGGCCCTCGCCTCGACTCAGACCCGGCAACTGCTGCTCGAAGTGGCGGACCTCCCCCGCCGGGATCGTCCCGGTGACATGGGACGTCTGCCCGCGCGTCGTCGTCTCTTGCGGGATGGCCCGCGCCGCCACAAGCGCTGACAGGACGTCGCCAATCGTTGCCGCCGGTACGTCGAGCGTGAATCGCTGGATCGGCTCCAGCACCATCGTCCCGGCCTGACGCAGCGCGTCCATCAGCACCAGCGGCGTCAACTTGCGGAAATCCGCGGCCACGCTCACGGGCGAGCTGAACCCGGTGTCGGTCAAGGTCACCACGCAGTCGCGAACCTGCCACCCGCAGAGTCCTTCCTCCAGCGTGCCATGAACCGTCTCCTCGATCGCGCTGTAGAACGCCCGCGGCAGTGAACCCAACTCCCGGTGGTACGTGATGCCGCTCAGATGCCTGCCCGGCTCGATCCGCAGCCCAATCGTGGCCACGAACGGGTTGCTCGGATCGCCCATCGAGTCGACGGCGGCGCCGGTGCCGATCGGCCGTTCGATGCAGATGATCTGGCTGGGCGCGAACGTGACGTCGAGCGCGAACTCGTCGGCCAGGGTGGCGGCAATGACTTCTTTCTGGACCTCTCCGTACAGGTGAACGGCGAGTACGCCGCTCTGGCCGAGCCGGCGGACGTTGATGAATGGATCCTGTTCCGCCATCTGTTGCAGGGCCAGGTAGAGCCGCGGTGCTAGGGCGGGATCGTCCGCACGCACCACACTCTCCAGCGTCGGCAACGCAAACCGTTGATCGCCCGCCCCGCGCGGTTCGCCTCCGATCTCGTCGCCGATCCGCGCTTCTTTGATGCCGTGAATACGGACGATATCGCCGGCGCGGGCGTGGCCCGCCGGAGCCGTGCTCCCCGCGTCGAATGCATCGATCCCAGTGATCTTCGCCTCGTAGTCCCGAACTTGCCCATCGACCACTCGCTGGCGAAAACGGACTCGCTGCCGAACAGTAAGCTCGCCGTCGACGAGCCGCACCAGCGCCACCTTTTCGCCGGCCGCGTCGCGCTGGATCTTGAACACGCGCGCTCGTGGCGACGTGTCTGTTGGCGCGGGCGCGGGCGGCAGGAGCGCGGCGATGCCGTCGATCAGCTGGTCAACCCCGACCCCGAGCAGGGCCGACGTGAAGTAGACCGGGACGAGATGCCCGTTTCGCACCTGGCCAGTCAACTCTGACTTGACGGTTGCCACCGGGAGATGACCCTGTGTCGCGACGTAGGCTTCGATCAGCCGGTCGCTGTTCCTGGCAAGCTGATTGGCCATCGTGTCGACGAACGCTTGGTCGGTCAGGGAGTAGGGCACGACCGCGACGTCGCGGCTGCCCAACCCGACGACGTGGTTCATCGCCACGACCGGGAGTTCGAGTTTCTCCACGATGTCCGTCAGCAACGCCTCGTCGCGGGCGCCCACGCGATCGATCTTGTTGATCACCAGAATCAGCGGGATGCCGAGGAGCCGGACGGCCCGGACCATGCCGCGCGTCTGCGCCTGGATACCCTCGACCGCCGAGATGACCACAACCACGCCGTCGAGCACATGCAGCGCCCGCTCGACTTCGGCGATGAAGTCGGAGTGCCCGGGCGTGTCGATGAGGTTGACCTTGAGCTCGCCGATCCGGAACGACACGACCGCGGACTGAATGGTGATGCCGCGCTCGCGTTCCAACGCAAGCGTATCGGTCTGCGTGGTTCCCTTATCGACACGCCCGACAGCGGCGATGACACCGGTTTCAAATAGGATTCGTTCAGTGAGGCTTGTCTTCCCAGCGTCGACGTGCGCCAGGATACCGAGGTTGAGGATACGCATGCGGCAGCATTCCCCTGTCGAGAACAATCAAGTCGTGTGGAGTTCTCGACAGTCGCCGCATGGGAATCCTCCTTCGTTCGCACATCTCGCCTGAATGGCAGTGCCGAGTATATGCCTCGTGCAGCCGTCAATCAAACCAGTCAACCCGGTCGATGCGAGCGCTGGCCGGTGCGCTCTGAAGAATGGCTGTCACATTCCTGCTGGGCCACTCGTCTTCTTGACGAGGGGGCTTGAGCTTCGACGCGAGAGCCCACAACCACATGCGGCGGTCGTTACCACGCGGATGCGTGGTTGGCGGTCACCGGCGCACAAAGTCAAAGGAGTCAACGTGGCAGCACGGATGAACTACACGACCGTCGATCCGGGTGTCCTCCAGGCGATGCTTCGCCTGAACGAATACTTCCAGGACTCGGACCTGGAGCCGCAACTGCTCGAACTGATGCACTTCCGCGCCTCCCAGATCAACGGCTGCGCCTACTGTCTGGAGATGCACGCGCGTCAACTGCGCGAACGCGGCGAACCGGAGCATCGGCTCTACGTCCTCGATGCCTGGCGAGACGCACCGTTCTACACCGATCGCGAGCGAGCGGCACTGGCGTGGACGGAGGCGGTCACCCGATTGACCGACGGGCAGGTGCCGGACGATGACTACGCCGAGGCGCGCGCCCAATTCGATGAACGGGAGTTGGCTGGACTCACCCTCGCCGTCGTCGCGATCAATGGCTGGAACCGCCTCAACATCGCGTTCCGAAACGAGCCCGCAATGGTAAACGGTGAGTAGGTGCTCATGGCCGGTGCGGTCCGCCGGGATGGGAAAACCCACCGGGACCGCGACATTGCCGGGAAGCTCGGCAGGGGCCATGATGGGCTCAAGGCGCCTCCTCTCCGCATTCTTGAGCGTGCTGAACCGCGCTCGCCAGCGATGGAACGGACCAGATGTGTCGGTGACAGCATGAGTGCGGCGGATCTCCAGCCCATTGCCGGTGCGTTCGGCGATCTCCGGCCCTATTTCTTTACCGTGGCGTACCGGATGACGGGCAGCGCGAGCGACGCCGAGGACCTCGTGCAGGAGTCGTGGGTGCGCTACGTTGAGGCTGGCGCACCGGAGGTCCGGTCGGTCCGTGCCTATTTCACCGCCGTCGTGTCTCGGCTGTGCCTCGACTACCTGAAATCGGCCAGCGTCCGCCGCGAGCAATACGTCGGACCGTGGTTGCCGGAGCCGGTGCTGACCAGAGAGGCAGTCGCCGGCCCAGCCGAGACGGTCGAGCAGCGGGAGGCCGTGTCCGTTGCATTCTTGACGCTGCTGGAGCGGCTCGGACCTGAGCAGCGCGTCGTCTACGTCCTGCGGGAGGCGATTGGGCTTTCATACGACGAGATCGCGGAGCAGCTCGGCAAGACAGCCGCGGGCTGCCGTCAGGTCTTCCATCGGGCACAGCGGCGGCTCGCGTCGGGCAAGCGGCACTCCATCGCCCCACTTGTCGAGCATCGTGCGCTCACCGAGCACTTCCTCGCGGCGCTTGACTCGGGGGACGCCGCGCGGGTCGCGGTGCTGCTCGCGGTCGATGCGGCGTGGATCGGTGACGGCGGGTCGGCCCGGCAGGCGGCGCGACGGCCAATCGTCGGCGCTGATCGGATTTCGCGCGGCCTGGTCGGGTTGCTCGGCAAGTTGACACCGGACATGCGCCTCACCTTCGAGCTGGCGGACATCAACGGCGCCGCGGCCGCCGTCGTTCGGCAGCGCGGCGAGGTCGACGGCGTCATGCTCCTTGCGGTGGATCGCGGTCGGATCGCCACGGTCTGGTACGTCCGCAACCCAGACAAACTCCGCCATCTAGAACGGTCACTGAGAACAGAACCCTAGAGATTCCGGGAGCCGGGCGGCTTTCCGATCTCTTCCTCCGCGGTTGTGGCCGGCGCGGTCAGTCCGCGCCCTGTCCAGAGAGTCGGGCGTAAATCGTTGGGGCCGGCAGGCGCATCCGCGCGTCGGCGGCGTGGAGCTCGCGGATCTCGCCCGGCGGGATGCCCAGCACGGCGCTGAGGCGGCGCACGATGTGGGGGCGTGGGGCTGACTTCCCCAGCTCGATCTGCGAGACCGTCACCCGCGCCACCCCGGCGCTGTCGGCGAGTGCCTGCTGGGACAGTCGCCGCCGTCGCCGCGCGTCACGAAGCGTCATCATCTTTCCTTCCCCTCCAAGTTCGTCGCATCCAGCCGTGCTCCGATCCGCTGCACCGTTCGGAGCGTCAATCCTGTGAACGCAGAGTCGGAGCCACCGACCCGGCCGGACCGCAATCCTAAACGGTCGGGGAGGCCCAGGGCCAGATGAACGTTCGGCAAAAACACCGAGGACGCGGGGCTCAGCTTGCTGATCGGGCATGCGAAGATTGGGTACGAGCGCTGGTGAGCGGTCTCGTTCGTGGAGTCGAACGATAGTCCATTGGAGGTGCAAGACCATGGCCGATCCGAGGTTGGAGAAGTGGGCGAATGCGCTTGTTGGGTACTCGGTCGACGTGCAAGCGGGGCAGACGGTCGCCATCAACGGAGGTGTCTCGGCGGGACCGCTGCTGCGCGAGATCTACCGCGCTGTCCTTGCCCGCGGTGCATTCCCCGTCATGCTGGCATCGCTCGACGGGCTGAACGCGGAGCTGCTGCGGAACGGCAACGACGAGCAGCTATCGTACATCTCACCGGTCGAGCGGTTTGTCCGTGAGCAAGCCAATGTGGTCATCAATGTCCTCTCCGACACCAACACCAAGCGGCTCTCGGCGGTCGATCCTTCCCGGCAGTCGCGGTTTCAACTGGCACGGCGCGAGCTGTTCGATGCCTTCATGCAGCGCGCCTCCACCGGGGAGATGGACTGGACGTTGACCCTCTGGCCGACTGATGCGTTTGCTCAGGACGCCGACATGGACACCGAGGAGTACACCGAATTCGTCCTCGCCGCCTGCAAACTCGACCAACCAGACCCGGTCGCCGCCTGGCTTGCCCTGCGTGACGATCAGCAGCGCCTGATCGACTGGTTGGACGGCAAGCAAGAGGTGCATGTGGTCGGACCGGATATCGACTTGACCCTCTCGATCGCCGGTCGAACCTGGATCAACTCGGACGGCAAGCGGAACTTCCCAAGTGGCGAGATCTTCACCGGGCCGGTCGAGGACTCCGTCAACGGCACGATCCGCTTCAGTTTTCCAGTGGTAACCGCCGGACGTGAGATGAGCGACATTCGTTTGCGGTTCGCGGACGGCAAGGT
>JACDBO010000415.1 GCA_013694885.1 Chloroflexia bacterium
GAGGGAGAGAGGTCCGAAGGGCGAGCGTGCTCCCCCTCGCCCCCGCAGGGGAGAGGGGGTTGGGGGGTGAGGGCAGTCCCTGCCGCCTACGACCGGTCGGCCGGGGCGTCGTTGCCGATGTAGAGCCCTTCGGGCACGGTGCTGCCGGTCGAGAAGCCGGGCCAGTGGAGCGCGGCGATGCCGTTGGTGTCCGGCGCCAGCGCGTCGCCCTTGACGAAGGGCTTGATCAGCTGGATCGGCGTCCGGTAGTGGATGAAGACCGCCGGCACGTCCGTCACGAGGACGCGCTCGGCCTCCTGATACATCGCGATCCGCTCCGCCGGGTCACCGAGAAAGACGTTGGCTTCCTGGATGATGCGGTCGAACTCGGGGTTCGACCAGGAGTGGCGCCCGCCGCTCGTCCACAGCCCGAGCATGTTCGACGGGTCGAGATAGTCCATCCCGTAGGAGACGAAACCGAACAGGAGCTCGGTCGGCTTGGCGGTCAGCGCGTCCATGTACAGCTGCTGGTCCCGGGCGCTGATCTGGACGTCGATGTTGAGGTGCTGCTTGAGCATCGCGCCGATCGCGCCGCCGACCGCGGATTCGATCGGGGTCGGCGCCCGCAGCCAGAGTTCGAGCTGGGGGAAGCTTTCGCCGTTCGGGTAACCGGCGTCGGCGAGCAGCTTCTGCCCCGCCGCCGGGTCGAAGTTCTGGATGCCGGCGAGGGCCTCCTGGTTGGCGGCCGGGAAACCCGGCGCCAGGAAGCCGTAGGCTGGATTCCCGGTGTTGCCGAGGATCTGCTGCTTGATCGCGTCGCGGTCGATGACGTGGCTGAACGCCTGCCGGACCATGAGGTTGTCGAACGGCGCCTTCGTCACATCGAAGAAGAGGTAGTCGACCCGGAAGTCGCCGACGCCCTGATAAACCTGCTGCGCGAGTTCCGGGTCAGCTTCGATGAGCGTGAGCTCGGCCGGTGCCGGGTACTCCATGTAATCGACCTCGCCGGCCTCGTAGAGCGTGAAATTCTGGGCCGGCGGGGCGAACTTGACGATGATCCGCTGCATCGGGATGGACTGCTTGCCGGTGTACGCCTCGTTCCGCCGGTAGGTGAGGTACTGGTCGCGGACCCACTCCTCGATGGTGAACGGCCCCGCCGAGACGGCGGTCGCCGGGTCGTTGTTGTAGAGCGGACCGGTCGATGCCAGGGCGGCCGCCGACAATGGACCGGAGTAGAGCAGCTTCGCCGGCAGGTAGGGTGCCGCGTTGACCGTCTCGAAGACCAGCTCGCGGTCGTTGGCCCCCTGTCGGACGCCGATCTGGTCCGGCGGCACAGTCCCCGCGACCGCCTCGGTGAAGTTGACGATGTCGTCGCTCCAGAACCAGGCGAAGTCCCAGGCGTGCTCCGGGTCGGCGGCGTACTGAAAAGTCGCGATCCAGTCGTTGGCCGTCACCGGGTTGCCGTCGTCCCACATCAACGCCGGATCGATCGTGAACGTCCAGGTCTTGCCGTCCTCGCTGCCCGACCAGGCGGTGGCGGCGCCGGGGATGATCTCGAAGTTCTTGCTGAGGCGAACCAGCGGGTCGCTGGACAGTCCGGATATGGCGGGCCGCTCGTAGACTTGCTCGTAGAAGTCCAGCACTTTGGCGAAGGCCGGGTCGGTGGCGACCCGCCAGACCTGCTGCTCCGGCGGCGCCGCGTCGGCTGGCACCGCCGCCGGTGTCTGCGCGGACCACACCTGGCGAGGGAGCCCGAGCGAGAGGCCGAACAGTGCCGACCCCGCCGCGGCGGCCTTCACCAGCAGGCGTCGATCCACCCGTGTGCCATCGCGTCCCGCATCGTTCTGACGTCGATCAGTCATGGTGCGTGTCTCCCTTGATGTGTCGTGTATCGAACGGCCCGTTGCGTGTCCCGAAAAACTATGGGCGGGTGTATTCCTCCAGCACGCGGACAGTGTGGTCAGACCTGACGCGGGTCGAGGGCATCCCGCAGCCCGTCGCCGACGAACGAGAACCCCAGCATGATGAGGGCAATCGCCACCGTGGGGAAGAGGCCGAGGTGCCAGAAGACGCGGATGTAGGACGCGCTGTCCGCCACCATCTTGCCGAGGCTGGGTGTCGGTTCGTTGATGCCGATGCCGAGGAAGCTCAAACCCGCCTCGGCGAAGATCGCCGTCGGGATCGCTAGTGTAATCGCGACGATCACCGGCGCGACCGCGTTCGGCAGCAAGTGTCGCACGGCGATGGTGAGGTCGGTAGCGCCGAGACAGCGTGCGGCGGTGACGTACTCCTGCTCGCGCAGCGTCAGCAGCTGCGCCCGCATCAACCGGCAGATCGTCACCCAGCTGGTGATCCCGATGACGAGGATGATGTTGCCGACGCCGGGGCCGAGCACGGTCATCAGGAAGATGGCGAAGAGCAGTCCGGGGAAGGCGGTCATGATCTCGACCAGGCGCATCACCGCGAAGTCGGCGAAGCCGCCGCGCAGCCCGGCGATCATCCCGAGCGGGACCCCGACCGCCAGGGCAACCCCGACGGCGGCGAACCCGACCATCAGCGACGTGCGGGTCCCGTACATGACCCGGCTGAGGAAGTCGTGGCCGATGGTGTCGGTTCCGAGCGGGTGGGCGCGGGTCGGAAACTGGTTGGCCTCCATCAGGTTCGCCTCGGCGTAGCCGGTCGGGGCCAGTAGCGGCGCCCCGAAGCCGGTCACGATCAGAAAGCCGACGATCACCAGGCCGACAAGCGCCAGGCGCTGCCGTAGAAAGCGGCGTACCGCATAGTGCGCCGCCGAGCGTGGCTTGCCGCGCCGGACGCGCGCGTCGGGGTCGGTGCGTGGGAGTGGGGTGGAGGTAGAGGCCGTCTGCATCGCCCGCCTCCGCTAGAGCGATCCGGCGCGGCCGCCGAGGCGGATGCGCGGGTCGAGGATCGTGTAAAGGATGTCTGTGATCAGATAGGTGATGCCCCAGAGGACGGCGATCAGCAGCACCAGCGCCAGGATCATCGGGTAGTCGCGGGATTGTGTGCTCGTCACGAAGAAGCGACCGAGACCGGGGATGCGGAACACGGACTCGATGAAGATCGACCCGGTCAGGATGTTGGGGATCTCCGGCAGCAGGATCGTCACGAACGGGATCAGCGCGTTGCGGCCGACGTGCCAGGCGAGTACCCGCCGCTCGGCGAGGCCCTTCGCCCGCGCCGTCCGCACATAGTCGGCGCGCAGCACTTCGAGGATGCTCGACCGGGTGTAGCGAGCGACGAGCGCCATCGGCGCCAGCGCGTAGGCGACGACCGGCATGATGTAGTGCTGCGGCTCCCCCCACCCGCCGGGGTCGAGCCATCCGAGGTAGACGCTGAAGAAGAGCAGTAGCCAGAGGGCGACGACGAAGTTGGGCACGACAAGACCGAGCGTGGCGCCGAAGGAGACGGTGTAGTCGAGCCAGCTGTTCTGCCGCAGCGCGGCAATAAAGCCGAGCACGGTGCCGAGGCCATAGGCGAGGAGGATGGTCGGGATGCCGATCTTGATCGTCACCGGCCAGGTCCGCAGGATCAGTTCGGTGACCGTCTCCGTCGGGCTCTGGAAGGGCACGCCGAAGTCGCCCTGGACGGCGTTGCCGACGTAGCGGACGTACTGGACGTAGAGCGGCTTGTCCAGC
The DNA here is from genome assembly GCA_013694885.1 of Chloroflexia bacterium. GTDB lineage: Bacteria > Chloroflexota > Chloroflexia > Thermomicrobiales > UBA6265 > JACDBO01. The sequence goes on from JACDBO010000415.1 coordinate 3,636, forward strand.
CCGAACTTTTCGAGCTGGGCCTGCCGCGTCGCCTCCGGCAGCCGGCCCTTCTCGTCCGGCGCGAACGGCCCGCCCGGCACGGCGTGCATCAGCAGGAACGCGATGATCGAGACCGCGAACAGCACGAAGACCAGGCTGAGCAGCCGACCGGCAATGTACCGACCCACGATTGCCTGATCCTTTCCGCCGCGTGGCACGGATCACGACCGGCGAGGAGCGTCGACCTGACTAACCTGGATTATTCATCAGTTGAGACGGAAGCCACAACACTGTCTTTTCGAGCTGCGGCGAGAAGTCTCTCGTTCCACCAGGGCCAGTGCCGACAACGAAAGATCGCCCAGGTGATCGGCCCCACTCTTCGTGCGTAAACCGGGCTAACGGTCGAGAGCGACGGAAGATCAAGAATACATTCGGCGCACTATAGCAGCGAGCCGCGCCCTCCGGTAGTGCTCGATGGACAACAGAGCCGGGTCGCCATAACGATGGCGTCCCGGCTCGTTGTCGCTGACTTCTCGCAAGGATGGGACTACGTCAGGTGGTGACCGTCGCTCTGCTCGCGCATTCCGGCCAGCGAGCCGATCAGGATGCCGATCGCGGCGCCGGCAAACGCGCCGGCGACGGCGATCGTGGAGCGCTCCGCCAGGTCGTCGAGTCCCGGTCCGATCAGCCACCCGGCGATGACGCCGACGACCCCGCCGATGGCGACGCCGATTGCCGCGCCTTTCTCGGCATCGACGGCCGCCAGGTGCTCGCCGCTCTCGCCCGCCAGGCCGGAGTCGGTCTCAATCGCGAACATCGCGCCGAGGACAGCGCCGTAAACCAGGTGCAAAATCAGGTTGCCAAGGACAGGCAGCGGCCCGGCATCGACATCCATCCCCAGAAAGCCGGCGCCAACGAGCGGTAAGAAGATGATGATCGACAGCAGGAAGGGGACGAGCGAGAAGAGAACTCCCTTTCGCCAACCGGAGCCGCGCAACACCGGCTCCGCGAACCGACCGTAGATCACGGCCCAGACCAGCCCCATGATCAGGTTGAGGATCATGGCCAGGACAAGCTCGTTGCCCATCCGCTGCATCAGGTCGTTCTCGGTCAGACCGGCAAACCAACTCAGCAACGTCCCACCATTGGCGTCGCCGACTGCGTTGGCGAAGCCGTAGGCCAGCGCCAGCGTGGCCGACATCGCGAACGTGGCGACGAAGCCACTCAGGATGCTGTCCCGCGGCCAGTCCTCGCGCGCGAACCCCTCCTGCCTCGGATCGATGCGTACATCACGACTCGTCGATGTCTGCATGGTCGTTCCCTCTGCTTCCGGCCTCATCATCCGGAATGCGCGCAACGTGGTGGAGTGTTTCCTCAAGTTACGCACTCATCGCGCCGCCGGTTCTCTCTCCCGCATGCCGCTCCACCGCTGGGAGACCGCGCGGATTGCCGTTCCCACCACCGTCATTCTAAGTGAAGTGTCATAGCGGATGTGTCCCGCAGCGCCCACCACCTCCAGTCGTCATGCTGACGAAGGAAGCATCCCAGCAGCTGCATCGCCGGCGAAGCCGATGCGCCGCAGCGCATAGCTAACCACCGAACGGCCCCGTGGTGATGCGCCGGCTTCGCCGTCGAGCGCTTCGCGCAGGGATTCTTCCTTCGTCAGCATGACGGGAATGTTGAGCGCCGAGTGGGACACATGCGCTGTGACAGTCCACTCAGAATGACGCCGATAGGTTGAGCGTCGTTCGAGACACTTCCGCTGTGACGGACTTTTCAGAATGACGAGTGTGTGATGATGTGAGTCTGGTCCTGACCTGCAGCGGGGGAGGTCGCTGTGGAGGATGTCCGGCTCATCGTCGCCCTCGTCCTGGCGCTCGGGTTCGCGGTGCTGGGCGGCCTCGCCGCGCATCGCCTCGGTCTGCCCTCGCTGATCGGCTACATGCTCGCCGGTTTCCTCGTCGGCCCGGACACGCCCGGTTTCGATGCTGACCGCGACCAGGTTTTCCTCCTCGCCAACCTCGGTGTCGCCTTCCTCATGTTCGCGCTCGGCGTCGAGTTCTCGTTCAACGAGCTGCTGGAGGTGCGGCGCATCGCGTTGATCACCGCCGGAATCCAGATCCCGCTGACGATCTTGCTCGGCGCCGCCGTGGGACTCGCCATCGGATGGGATACACGCGCGGCCATCCTGCTCGGCGGCGTCTTCGCGATCTCCAGCTCGATTGTCATCATCAAGCTGCTGCTCAGTCGCGGCGAGGCCTCCAGTGCCCACGCCCGCGTCGCCCTCGGTCTCGGCGTCGTTCAGGATTTGAGTCTCGTGCCGATGATCGCCCTGCTGCCGCTGCTGTCCGGCGAGACGCACGACCTGGGACCGGAGCTGGCCCGTTCGCTGGGGGTCGCCGCCGTCGCGTTGGCGGCCGTCATCTTCGTCGGCACGCGGATCGTGCCCTGGGTGCTCTACCGCGTCGCCCTGATCGAGTCGCGGGAACTCTTCCTGCTCACCGTGGTGGTAATCGCCCTCGGTACCGCGTACGCTAGCCACGAGGCCGGTCTCTCGCTGGCCCTCGGCGCGTTCCTGGCCGGTCTCGTCGTCTCCGAGTCCGAATTCGACGCCCAGGTGCTGACCGAGATCATCCCGCTCCGGGACGTCTTCTCGACCCTCTTCTTCGTCTCGCTCGGGATGCTCATTCGGCCCAGTCTGGTCACCGAGCAGCCGCTGGCGCTCCTGATCGTGGTGAGTGCGCTCGTCGTCGGCAAGCTGCTGATCGCCGGCGGTGCCTATCTGGCAGCTGGCGTCGATCACCGGACTGCCACCTACGCCGCGTTGATCGTGGCCCAGATCGGTGAGTTCAGCTTCGTGCTGGCGGGTGTCGGTCTTGAGGACGGGATCATCGACGGGGACCAGTACGGCCTGATCCTCGGCGCGGCGCTCGGCTCGATCCTGCTGGCGCCATTCCTGTTGCGTCTGGCGCCGCTATTGGTGCAGGTCGCCGCCCAGCTACCGGGTGTCGCCGCCCAGGAGGCCGCCCAGGTGCTGCCGAGCGGACCGCACGAGGGTTTGCGGCGGCACGTCGTGGTCTGCGGCTACGGGCGCGTCGGCCAGGTCCTGGGAGAGGCGCTGACGCGGCGGGGCCTGAAGTTCGTCGTCATCGAGATCAACCCCGTGATCGTGCGCGACCTCCAGCGCCGTGGCGTCACCGCCTACTACGGCGACGCGGCGGCGGAGACGCTGCTGCGCCGGGCCGGTATCGAGGAGGCCCGCACGATCGCGGTGACGACGCCTGACCTGACGGTGGCAATGGGCACCGTCCGCACCGCCCGCCGCCTCAACCCGCGCATCGACATCGTCACCCGCGCCAACGTCGGCGACGAGGTCGAGCTCCTGCGCGGCCAAGGGGCCACCGAAGTCGTCCAACCGGAATTCGAGGCGGGGCTGGAATTCGTGCGCCACGTCCTGCGCCGCCAGGGCGTCTCCTCGCGGGAGACCCAGGCGCTAGTCGGTCACCGCCGCGCCACCTTCTACCAAATCGACCAGCCGCACTCACTCTACGACGAGGAACCGGACTAACCGGCGCCGTGTGAACGACACTGCGGTCTTCGTCGGTAGCACCGAGTGGTGATGCTCCGCCCCTACCTTGCCGCCGTCGCCGGTCAACCTGGATCGTCGCGAGTTTCCAGCGCTGGCAAGCGGCGCGGAACGATACGCCATTGACGAAATGTTGACGATGATTCGATATTATTTGTGCGGGACTTATGGGACCAGAGCAAGCCACAACCACCGCCCAGGCGCCGTCGAGCGCCGGCAGCTATTTGTGCGGTGGCCGCGATTCGATTTTTTCGGTCGGGAGAACGGGCATGGGCACGCGTCACAGCAATGGGGACCAGGTGGTGACCGTTTCGACGGGACCGCTCGCGGCACATGATCCCTCAGATGCCGCGAGCGGTGACGGTGCGATGGCAAAACCGGTTCAGTTCGCCGTCGATGGCGATGCGACGTCGCTGTGGACACTGACGGAGGCGCTCGAGCGGCGCTTCGGCGCCGACTACCGCGTCGTCGGCGCGCCGTCACCGGAGGCCGGCATCGAGGCGCTGGAGCGCCTGGCCCGCGAGGGCGCCGAGGTGGCGCTGGTGGTCGCGGGCGCCTGGCTGGCGGGGATGACCGGCGTCGAGTTTTTGGCCCGCGCCCATGCCTGCCATCCCGACGCGCGGCGCGTCCTGCTGAGCACCATCGGAGACACCGTCGCCGCCGACGCCCGGCACCGGGCGATGGCGCTCGGGCGGCTCGATCTCACGGTCGGCAAGCCGTGGCGCTTCGCCGAGGAGCAGCTC
>JACDBO010000436.1 GCA_013694885.1 Chloroflexia bacterium
CGACTAACCTGGGTACAGGGAGAGGCGCTGCGCGAGGCCAAGCAGGTGCTCGCCTTCGAGGCGACCGCGCTCGCCCACGGCATCTCGGCGGCGGAAGCGGCGCGGGAGGGCGCCAGGGCCCTCTTCTCCCGACACCGCGAAGTCAATGCAGACGCGATGGTTGAGGATGCAACTATCCCAACGACGGAGATTCCGGCTGCCGAGATCGCGGCCGGACTGACCGTGGCCGATGCGTTCATCCGTGCCGAGCTGGCTAAGTCTCGCGGTGAGGTGCGCCGTCTCGCCCAGCAGGGCGGCCTCTCGGTCGATGACGAGCGGATCGCCGATGTCGATGTGCCGTTCCGCGAGGTCATGGCCGGCAGAGGCGCGTTGCTGCTGCGCGCCGGCAAAAAGCGCTTCCGGCGCGTGGTCTCGAGCTAGCCCGTTCCATCGGACGTGCAGCCGCGTTGTCCCGAGCCGACTCTAGCCGGCTCGTCGTTTTAGCCCGGTGCTTTGGGCGCCAGGCGTCGGCGACGCTGGTCCTGTGGTTGGTGCCCCGCGCAAGGACACCTCGTCCGACTAAGAGATGTGCGCCCCGCGCGTGTTGACGTAGACCGCGTAGATGGACTGACTGGCGGTGATCATCAGGCGATTGCGCTTCGGGCCGCCGAAGACGAAGTTGGACGTCGTCTCCGGGAGCTGGATATGCCCGATGCGCTCACCCTCAGGCGTGAAACAGTGCACGCCGTCGAAGCCGTACCCGGTCCAGGCGCCGGAGGCCCAGATGTTGCCGTCGATGTCGGCGCGCACGGCGTCCGGCCCGACTTTCGTGCCATCTACCAAAATCTCGGTGAACTGGCGACCGTTCGCCAGTTGGGCCTCGTTGACGATGTCGAATACTTTGATGTCCCTCGCCCCTTCGCCGGTGTCCACGATGTAGAGCTTCGTGTAATCGTGGGAGAAGCAGAGGCCATTGGGCGCCACGACCTCGTCGGTGACCCGCTCGACCCCGCCGCCGCCGATGCGGTAGACGGCGTTCGGGTGGTAGAGCTCGCCAGGGTTGCCCTCGTAGCCACCGACGGGTTGCGTGCCGTAGGGCGGGTCGGTGAACCAGATACTCCCGTTGGGGTGGACGACGACGTCGTTGGGTGAGTTGAATGGCTTGCCCTCGAACAGGTCAGCCAGTACGGTCGTGGTGCCGTCGTGCTCGTAGCGCACGACCCGGCGATTGCCATGCTGGCAGGAAATCTGGCGTCCCTGCCAGTCGAAGGTGTTGCCGTTGCTGTTCCCCGACGGGTTGCGGAAGACGCTGACGTGGCCGTCGTCCTCCAGCCAGCGGAGTTGACGGTCGTTGGGGATGTCGCTCCACAAGAAGTAGCGTCCCACCGCGTTCCAGGCTGGCCCCTCCAACCAGAGCCCTCCCGTCCAGAGGCGCTGGATTGCCGAGTTGCCGACCTTGTACTTGTCGAATGCGGGGGTGACCGCGACAACATCCTGATCCGGATAGTGGACCGGCGATGCCTGCGGACCGTAGTCACGCCCCTCCTGAGTCCGGGCCACAAAGGGAGCCAGCGCCGTCGCGCCGGCCATCACCGCGGCCGCCTTGACGAGCGTGCGCCGGCCTACCGACGTGCCATTCCGCTGATCCGCCGATTGATTCGCCATGGGTGCTGCCTCCTGTGCGTCGCGAACCAAACCTCTCCCCGGCGAGACCCCGCAAAGGTGACTGGACATCGCCGCACGTCGCGCCACTCTCCATCTCGTCCACATGTGAGGTCAGTGCGGCCTTTGGAAATGCTTTGTACCGCCGACACGCATGTTGAAGTGGCCCACCGCGATTGTAGCACCGGCAGTCCCCCACGTCGCCGTCGTTATTCGCTCAACCAAGATTGTGCCTGGTTGTATAATGATTACGACCCTCCTGGTGGGAGAATGGCCCCCCACGCCTGCGGGAGAGCCCTGTGGAGGTCAGCGGGGGAGGGTCGTCACATTCGGTGTGCATAGAAGATTGCGTCGTTCTCGACAGCCATTTCGGGTCTTCACGTCCGCTTCCACCGAGGTCGCCGTTCGGTCGAAGATTGAGGTGAACTAGGAAGACCTGCTTCCCTTTGGCGGCCAGGTAACCTACGACATAAGCCCGTGTACCCGGAGCTTCGTCTGGACTCGATGGGCGTTTAGCGTCCTTGATGCAACAGACGATTTCGCCGTGTGCAGCACGCTCAAGGTACTGTCCCTCGTTGAAACGTGATCGTAGTTCGGAGTTGGAGATGGGCAACCGCGGGAACGCATACGCCGAGTCAGTTGAGCGTGATCTGCGCGGTCATCTCAACGGACTCGTCACTGGCTCGTTATCCCTCCAAGGTTTTCAACAGTGGCTGATGGACAACGAAACGCTTATCGAGGATCGAGCGTCGCCAGAACTCTACGACGATGTCGTCCAGGTCGAGCACATCCTGGCAGAGTACACCGGCGGACATATCGCCGCGGCCGTCGCCATCGCCGAGATCGCCAGGGCCACCGGCGAGAGGATCGAGGTATTGCCCAGATCAAACGCCAAAGCGCGTCCAACGAGCCTCCTAGGATGACTCAAATACGCATGCTTCGCTGGCTTCGGTGTTCAATCCATTGCTGATATGCGGCGCTCACCGTTCCCGCTGCCCTTGGATCGTGGCGAGTTCGACGGGGGCGCCGGTCTCGGCTGAGCGCAACCCGGCATGGAGGATGGCGAGGATCTCGAGCGTCTCCTCCCGCTTGATGGGTGCGCGGCCGGTCGCGATCATGCGCAGGACGGCGGCTATCGTGGCGCGGTAGAAACCGTCAACGTCCTCGATCTCGGTACGGTCCCAGCCATGCTCGCCGTAGCAAGTGAGCTGGAAGAGATAGCCCGCGTCACGCAGCGTCTGGACGATGGCCGTCGGGCCGTCCTCGTAGCCAATGACCGCGATGTCGCGCTGAGGGAAGGCGTGGCGGTGGACCCAGGTCGCGCCGGTGCCGAGCACCGCGACAAGCTGCTCGACGGCGTGGACGCCGTAGTAGTACCAGTCGCCCGGACTTGTGCTGACGACCGAGCTGAGCGCGCCGAGGTCGGGCAGGCGCACGCGGAGGTCGGTCAACTCGGCGGCGTAGCGCAGGGCGGAGCAGCTCATCAGCGGCGCGTCGTGGCGGGCGGCGAGGTCGAAGAGGGCGACCGCGTCTTCGTAGTGCAGCGTCATCGGCTTGTCGATGAAGGTCGGAACGCCGGCGGTGAGATAAGGTCGCGCTAAATCCGCGTGGGTCGCGCCGCCACCGGTGTCGTCGACGATCAGCACCGCGTCGATGTCCTCGACCATGCTCGCCGGCTCAGCAACGACCGTTGGAATGCCGTAGACCTCGGCCAGAAGATCGGCCCTGGCCCGGTCGTCGCCCCAGAGGGCCACGATCTTGCCGCCCTCGATCTCCGGTGGTTGCTCGCCCGTGCCGTTGAAGACGCGCGCGAACGCCTCCGCGTGGGAGGTGTTAACGCCGACTAACCCGAGTCGTGCCACGATACCTGCCCCTTTCCACCTACTTGCTCCGCACCGTCGGACCAAACGGCGCGGAGACGAAGCGGTTGCCATAGAATAGCGGGTATGCACCGCGGCGGGCGCCGTCGCCCGCGACCACGACAAGGGAGCCCCACCGATGAGCGAAACCTCTGCTGCCGCCGGAACCGGACGCCTGGACGAATTCGGCGCCCGCTCGACGCTCACCACCGGTCACGGCACGACCGTCGCCTACTACCGGCTGGCGAAGCTCGTCGACGACGGCCTGCTCGACGACATCGATCGCCTGCCCTTCACCGTGCGCATCCTGCTCGAGAACGTGCTCCGTAATGCTGGCGGCGAGTTTGCCGCGCGCGAGCACGTCGAGGCGCTGGCGAAGTGGCAACCGACGCCGGACGCCGAGGGCGAGCAGTTCGAGCTGCCGTTCTTGCCGGCGCGCGTCGTTCTTCAGGACTTCACGGGGGTGCCGTGCGTGGTCGACCTGGCTGCCATGCGCGCGGCGATGGCGCGGCTCGGTGGCGATGTCACCCGCATCAACCCGTTGGTGCCGGCCGATCTGGTGATCGACCACTCGGTGCAGGTCGACCGCTTCGGCACGTTGACGGCCTTCCCGCGCAATGTCGCGTTCGAGTACGAGCGCAACAGCGAGCGCTACGCGCTGCTGCGCTGGGCCCAGCAGACCTTCCAGAACTTCCGCGTCGTGCCGCCTGGCACCGGCATCGTCCACCAGGTCAACCTCGAATACCTGGCCTCGGTCGTCGCCAGCCGCGGCACCGGCAGCGACACCGTCGCCTTCCCGGACACGCTGGTCGGCACCGACTCGCACACGACGATGATCAATGCGCTCGGCGTGCTCGGCTGGGGTGTCGGCGGGATCGAGGCCGAGGCCGTCCTGCTCGGGCAGCCGCTCTACTTGCTGCCGCCGGAGGTCGTTGGGGTCCGCTTCACGGGCAGCCTACGTGAGGGGGCCACGGCGACCGACCTGGTGCTGACCGTCACCGAGATGCTGCGCGCCCACGGCGTCGTCGGTCGCTTCGTCGAGTTCTGCGGCACCGGTCTCAGCAGCTTGAGCCTGGCCGACCGGGCGACGATCGCCAACATGGCGCCCGAGTATGGCGCCACCGCCGCGCTCTTCCCGGTCGACGACGAGACGCTCACCTACCTGCGACTGACCGGCCGCGACGACGACCTGGTCGATCTGGTCGAGCGCTATAGCAAAGCGCAATCACTCTTCCGCACCGACGAGACACCCGACCCGAAGTTCAACGAGTTGCTGGACCTCGACCTCACGACGGTCGAGCCCAGCGTTGCCGGGCCGCGCCGCCCGCAGGACCGCGTCGCGCTCGGCGACGTGCGCAAGGTCTTCCGGGCGACGTACGAGGCAACCTTTGCGAACGAGCCAGCCGGAGAGGAAGAAGCGGATCTGGTGCGGTTGGAGAGCGAGGGTGGCAACCCGGTCGACGCCGGTGTGCCCTATGGAAACGGCTACGACCAGGAGACCGCCGAGTCATTCCCGGCCAGCGACCCACCGGCGGCGATGGCCGGTGCCACCAGGCAGGGACATCCGACCGGCTCGCCCGCGGCGCGTCAGGCCGCGACGGCGACCCTCCCGGCCGACCCACGCAAGGGGACCGTCGCGGTCCGTCTCGAAGACAACGTCGAAGCCGATCTGCACCACGGCGCGGTCGCGATCGCCGCGATCACGTCCTGCACCAACACGTCGAACCCGTCGGTGATGCTCGGTGCCGGGTTGCTCGCCAAGAAGGCGGTCGAACGCGGGCTGGATGTCGCACCCTACGTCAAGACGAGCATGGCGCCCGGCTCGCAGGTGGTCACCCGCTATCTCGAAAAGGCCGGGGTACTGCCCTACCTCCGCGCTCTTGGCTTCCACGTCGTCGGCTACGGTTGCACGACCTGTATCGGCAACAGCGGGCCGCTGCCGGAGCCGGTCGCCGAGGCGGTCGAGGCCAACGAC
>JACDBO010000034.1 GCA_013694885.1 Chloroflexia bacterium
GGGTACAAGTCGCCTTTATGCTGACGGTGGTGGCGATGACGCTCGGGTGGCACGCGCTGGTGGCGCTCTTCGCCTCGCACACGGCGGTCCGGGCCCGTTTCCAGGCGGCGCTGCACTGGGTCGAACGGGTGACCGGCGCGGTGCTGATCGCCCTCGGCGTGCGCCTAGCCCTCACGCGGGTGAGCAGCTGAACGCGCCGCGGTCGTGACTCGTCGTTTTGGTGCGGACGATCCCCGGTCGCTCCCGATCTACGACATCGCGGTGCGCGATCCGTGGGTGCGGCCGTTCGACGAAGCGCTGGATGCCACCGGCGACGAGGCGGCCTGGTTCGCGGCGGTGCGGGAAGCGCTGGAGGCAGCGTATCTCGCCACCGATGATCCTTTCCAGCAGTCGGGAACGAGTGCGGACGCCGCGCGGTGGGAGCGCAACCGGCGGCCCATCGTCGAGGCGATCGACCGGGATGGCATGATGCTCGATGTCGGGTGCGCCAACGGCCTGCTGATGGAGACGCTGACCGCCTGGGCGGCGGAACGCGGCTTCTCCATCGAGCCGCACGGCCTCGATTTCTCGGAGCGGATCGCCGCGCTGGCGCGTCTCCGCTACCCGGAGCGGGCGGAACGGATCAAGCTCGGCAACAGCCTCAGCTGGCGACCGCAGCGCCGGTTCGACGTCGTCCGCACGAACCTGGAGTTCGTCCCCCTGCCGCGCTATCGGGCGCAGATCGAGCACCTGCTCGCCCACGTCGTCGCGCCGGCGGGCCGCTTGATCGTCTGCTCCTACGGCAGCGGCCGGCGACCGGCGCCGCGCGTCGAACCGGTTGCGGAGATGCTGAGGGCGTGGGGGTATGATGTCGCGGGCGAAGCATCCGCCACCGAGCCGAACGGCGTCGTGGTGACCCGGGTTGCCTGGATCGACGCGGCGACGCCCCGCGCCGGTTGAGCGCGGATTCACCTTGCCCCAGACCCTCCCTTCGTCAACATGCGACAATCCGCGGCACGAGGCGACACCATCAACCGTCGCCGCGCGTGCGTGACGACGAGAGCGAGACGTATCCGTATGCGCCAGATGTGGCGGCAGTATCACCAGCCGGGATCGCTGGACGAGACGCTCGGTCTTCTCCACCGCTATCAGGCAAAGGCGCGGGTGGTCGCCGGGGGAACTGACCTGGTCGTCGAGCTCTCGCGCGGATTCCGGCCGACCGAGACGCTGATTGACATCACCCGTCTCGCCGGGCTGCGCTATGTGCGCGCGGACCATGAGACGCTCTATCTCGGCGGGTTGACGACGCACAACGACATCGTCGCTTCCCCCGAGTGTGTGGCGAATGCGCTGCCGCTGGCGCAGGCCTGCTGGGACGTCGGCGCGCCGCAACTACGTGCCCGCGCCACCGTCGCCGGCAACGTCGTCACCGCCTCGCCGGCCAACGACACCATCTCGGCGCTGACGGCGCTCGACGCCACCCTCGTCCTGGTGAGTGCGGCGGGTCAGCGCGAGGTCGCCATCGGCGACTTCTTCCTGGGTGTCCGACGGACTGTGCTCCGGCCGGACGAGCTGATCCGCGAGATTCGCGTCCCGGCACTCCGGGAGAACCAGCGCGGGCTCTTCCTCAAGCTGGGGCTGCGCCGGGCACAGGCGATCTCGGTCATCCACCTGGCGATGGTGCTCACCTTCGACGGCGAGGTCGTCCGCGACGCCCGGATCGCCCTCGGCTGCCTGGCGCCGACCATCGTTCGCGCGCCGAGCGCGGAGGCGGCCGTCATCGGCAAGCGGCTGGCACCCGACGTCTGCGCCGAGGCGGGTCGGGCGGCGTGCACCGATGTCTCCCCGATCTCGGACATTCGCGGCAGCAAGGACTATCGCCTGGCGACATTGAAAAACCTCGTGGCGCACGGGCTGGAGCGGACCGCGCGCGGGGAGGAGCGGGCCGGATGGCCGGAGCGCCCGGTGCTGCTCGAAACGGGCCGGCAGGGCATCGTCGCCTCCGGTGGGGTGCCGTTCGCCGGGGTCATCGCGACCACGATCAACGGGCAACCGCGTTCGCTCCCCGATGCGGCGGACAAGACGCTGCTCAACGCGCTGCGCGAGGACGCCGGGTTGACCGGCGCCAAGGAGGGGTGCGCCGAGGGTGAGTGCGGCGCCTGCACCGTTTGGCTGAACGGCCAGGCGGTGATGGCCTGCTTGGTCCCGGCGCCGCAGGCGCACAACGCCGAGGTCGTCACCATCGAGGGGTTGGCGGCGACGGCCGGAACCTCCGGGCAAAACGGCGCGCTGCATCCCCTGCAACACGCGTTTATCGAACGCGGCGCGGTGCAGTGCGGTTTCTGCATTCCCGGTATGGTGATGGCCGGCGCCAAGCTGCTGGAGGAGTGCCCGGCGCCGGACTTGACCGAGATTCAGGTCGGCCTCAGCGGCAATCTCTGCCGCTGCACCGGCTACCGCAAGATCCTCGACGCGGTCCAGCGCGCGAGCGCCGGCACCCCGCCGACCGGCGACCTCGTCCTCTCTGGAGAAGTGTGATGGAGGGCCCTCACCCCCCAGCCTCACCCCCTCCCGACCTCCCCCGACTCGGGAGAGGGGGAGCCTCAGCTCCCCCGATACCCCTCTCCCACGGTTGGGAGAGGGGTGGCGCGCAGCGCCGGGGTGAGGGCTCTCTCATCGGCGAATCCCTCCCCCGGCCGGACGCCCTCGGCAAGGTGACGGGCGCCACGGACTACCCGGCCGACCGGATCGAGGCGGGGATGCTTCACCTGAAGGTCGTCTTCGCCGGGCGGCCGCATGCACGCATCCTCGCCATCGACGCGAGCGCCGCGCTGGCGTCACCGGGTGTCGTCGCCGTGCTGACGGCCGCGGATGTCCCGTTCAACGCCTTCGGGCTAATCGAGGCCGACCAGCCGGTGCTCTGCGCGGTCGGCGACACGGTGCGCTTCGAGGGGGACAAGGTCGCGGTCGTCGTGGCGGAGTCGACGATCGCCACCGAGCATGGCGCGTTGCATGTTGACGTAACCTACGACGAGCTACCGGCCGTGGTCGATCCCGAGGCGGCGTTGGGGGAGGGCGCGCCGCTCGTCCATGCCGAGCATGGCACCAACCTGCTGCTCCACGTCC
>JACDBO010000038.1 GCA_013694885.1 Chloroflexia bacterium
CGCTTCGCTGGATTCGCTATTCCTCGACGCTGCCGCGTGCGAACTCGACGCCGTGCGTGTTGTCGACGACCGTCGAAGTGGACAGGATCTCGAAGCGAACGATGCCCCCGTCGTCGCCGAAGTCGGCAATCACCCCCGGCTGAACCTCGTCGCTCTCGCAGATCGGCACATCGCGTAGTGCAAAGATCATCGTGTCGGTCTCTGGATCGTAGGTGATTTTCAATGCGGATGCTCGTGTTCTTCGGTGTGCGGCGAGGTATCCCTCATGCGAGTGAGACATGTTTCTCTTCGACGAGAGATTTCTCGCCGCGGCTCGAAATGACAGGTTGGGGGTGGCGCATGAAACGGAGCCGGGCAAACGCCTGGCTCCGCTCACGATGAGCTTCGGACCGACTCGCTACCGGATGGCCTGGTCGGATTCCGGGTCGAAGAAGTGCAGCTTGTCCGGTTCGGCGGCGACTTCGATCTGCTGGCCGCGCTCCAGTTTGATGTCGGGGTCCATCCGCGCCGTCAGCAGTGTTCCCCGGTTGGTCAAGTAGACGAAGATCTCGTTGCCGAGCAACTCGACCACGTCGACCGTCACCGGGATCGTCGCTTCGCCCTGGCCGTTGAGCCTGGAGCGCTCGGTCAGGTGCTCGGGGCGGACGCCGAGTGTCACGGTCTTGCCGACATAGTTGTCGAGGCCGCGCCCGGAAGCTTCCGGCACCCGCATCTTGAAGCCGGGGGTGACGGCGTAGAGCCCGCCCTCCTGGCCCTCCAGCGTGACATCGAGGAAGTTCATCGACGGGGAGCCGATGAAGCCGGCGACGAACTTGTTGGCCGGGCTGTCGTACAGATTCTGCGGCGTGTCGAGCTGCTGCAAGAGGCCGAGACTCATGACGGCGATGCGGTCGCCCATCGTCATGGCCTCGGTCTGGTCGTGCGTGACGTAGATCGTCGTCGTCTTCACCCGGTCGTGCAGCTTGATCAGCTCGGCGCGGGTCTGGACGCGCAGCTTGGCATCGAGGTTGGAGAGCGGCTCGTCCATCAGGAAGAGGTCCGCGTTGCGGACGATGGCGCGGCCAAGGGCGACGCGCTGGCGCTGACCGCCGGAGAGCGCCTTCGGCTTGCGGTCGAGGTAATCGTGGATGTCGAGGAGGCGCGCTGCCTCCATCACCCGCTGCTCCCGCTCGGCCTTCGGCACCTTACGCAGCTTGAGCGGGTAAGCGAGGTTGTCGCGCACGCTCATGTGCGGATAGAGCGCGTAGCTCTGGAAGACCATCGCCACGTTGCGGTCTTTCGGCGGCAGGTCGTTGACGACCCGGTCGCCGATGATGATGCGGCCCTCGGTGATCTCCTCCAGCCCGGCGACCATCCGCATGGCGGTCGACTTGCCGCAACCGGACGGACCGACGAGAACGAGGAACTCCTCGTCGTGGACTTCGAGGTTGAGGTCCGAGACCGCCGGCGCGGCCTGGCCGCCGCCGGAGTAGAGCTTGGTGACCCCGTCGAATATGACTCGTGACATCGCCGCCATCCTCCACCGATTACAGTGCCGCGCGTGCCGGGACATCCGGCGAAGCGGCCCAGAAGCGCCCTCAGAAAAGGTATCGGTGTTCGCGTCACGCCGAGCACGGCGCTTTATGCTCTGCACGGTCTTTGTGCCTTGTTTGCCGCCGCTTGTCAAGCCTTCTCGCGACCACCCCGCCGAAGCTGGTGAACGCGCACGGTGATGCCGTCATCCTTCGGATCCGGCCACGGTCCGTCCCAGGCCGTCACCGGGCCGGACCAGCCGCGCCTGGCGGCATGCTCCAGGAAGCGTCCCGCCGGGCGTCGCCCCGGCTCTGCCAGCCAGAGCAAGCCGCCGGGCGCGAGCAGGCGCTCCATCAGGTCCAGCAGCGGCGCGACATCCCGCGCCGCGTAGAGCACGTCCGCGGCGAGGACGACGGCGTAGTCGTCATCCAGCGATGGGACGAGCGGGTCGTCGGGAACGCGCCAGTTGAGGCGGCGCGTCTCCGGTTCGGCGCCGGCGAAGCGCACGGTGTTGAGCCGGGTCAGCGTCAGCGCCTCCGGGGCGTAGTCGGTCGCCGTCAGGCGCGCGCCGGCGGCGAGGGCCACGGCGGCGGTGACGCCCAGCCCGCAGCCGAGTTCCAGTGTGGCGGCGGCGCGCACGAGGTGTGGCTCGCGGGCAATGGCACCGGCGAGGGCGATCCCGCTCGGCCAGAGTTCCGCCCAATAGGGCAGATTCTGCTCAGGGTCGTCGACGACCTGGTCGAGCAGCAGGTCCGTGTCCGTCGGGCGCAGCACGGTGATCTTGTGCGCGGTCCCTGGGATGCGGACTCGCTCGTCGTGGAGCGGCCCGACGTACCGGACGCTGGCGAGGAGCGTCGCTATCCGTGCGTCGTGGCCGCTGGGTGAGTCAGGTGGCATGTGGGCGAGTGGCGGCACGGGCGTTTCCTCGTGGCTGGGTGGCGGTTTGACGTGGGCCGCATCCTTTCCCACGGTCCGCTGCTGAGGTAAATTGACCTGGAGCCTGCTAGGACCGCCCGTCGCGGATGCGGATTGGAGGTGCGAGCGTGTCGGAACGAAACAAGGACATCGTACGGCGGCTCGTGGACGAGGTGTTCAACGCTGGACGGGTGGAGGTGGTCGATGAACTCTACTCTCCAACGCTCGCTCCCGCAGCCAAAGACTGGATCGCCCCCTTCCGTTCATCCTTCCCGGACGTCCACATGGAGGTGGTCGACCTCATCGCGGAGGGTGACAAGGTCGTCGGACGATTCACATGCTCCGGGACGCACCTGGGCGAATGGACCGGACATACACCCACCGGCCGCCGCTTCGAGGCCGTCGACGAGGTCTCCATCTTCCGCCTCAGCGATGGCAAGATCGTCGCTGTTTGGAGCATCGAGGATACGCTCGGGCGTTTGGAGCAGCTCGGATTGCGCTGAACGGTACCGCGCCACAGAACTTGCGTCAGGCGCTCTTGGCGGGCCGTGCCGCTAGCCTCGTACCGGACGCGACAGAACAGGTCGGTGGTCGTCGTGCAGTCCACGTGGCGATAGCGGCGGACGGCGCAAGCCAGGCGAAAGCGAGGGATTCGTGGCGGTGGACGAGACGGCGAACGCCAATGGGCAGAACGGGTCGGAGCCGGCGACGAGCGGGACCGTCGTTACCTTCGGCGAGGCGATGATTCGTTTGACGCCGCCGGGGAACGAGCGGCTGGAGCGGACGCTGCGCCTGGACATCACGGTCGGTGGGGCAGAGCTGAACACCGCCGTCGCCCTGTGCTGCCTCGACGTGCCGAGCGCCTGGATCTCCTGTCTGCCGCGGACCGGGCCGGGCCGGCTGATCGACCGCCATGCCCGCGCCGCTGGCGTCGACACCGGCGGCATTCAGTGGGTCGATGAAGAAGAGGGGCGGACCGGGCTCTACTTCCTGGAAGTAGGGGTCGACCCGCGACCGTCGGCGGTCACCTACGACCGCCAACAGACGGCAATCAGCCGGCTGACACCCGGCAGTTTCGACTGGCCGGCGCTGCTCGACGGCGCGGCGGCGTTCCATCTGTCGGGTATTACGCTCGCGCTCTCCGCAGGTTGTCGGGCGGAGGCGATGGCGGCGGTGCGAGCGGCGAACGCGGTGGGGGTGCTGGTCTCGTTCGACCTCAACTACCGATCGAAACTGTGGAGCGAGGCGGCGGCGCGGGCGGCGTTCATCGAGATCGCGCCGCTGGTCGATGTCCTCTTTGCCTCGCGAGGAGGTTTGCGGACGTTCTTCGGGATCGACGGCTCGCACGAAGAGATTCTGCGCCAGGCCGTGGACAAACTCGGCGTGGCGGCGGTGACCCTGACGCGCAAGCGGGCCAAAGGCAGCCGCCGGCTGAAGATGCAGAGCCTGGCGCTTGGCCGCGCTGGGGTGCTGGCCACGACCGAGTGGCGCGACGTCGAGGTCGTCGACCGGCTCGGTGGCGGCGACGCCTTCGCCGCCGGTTTCCTGGCTGGCTACCTGGTGAACCCGCGCAATCTGACCCGCGCGGTCGCCCTCGGCGCGGCGGCAAGTGCCCTCAAACACACGATGCCCGGCGACTTCCTCAACGCCACTCGCGCCGAGATCGACGCCACCACCACCGCGGCCGCCTCCGGGGTGCTGCAGCGATAGCGATGTGGGCGGAGGGGATGGTGTGAAACGCAACACCCCGACCTGTACGGGACGAATTGACACGGTAAAGCGTTCGGCGTAGGATTGCGCCCAGGAAGGAATCAGAAGTATGACAGGGATGATCGAGCGAATCCGAATACACGCGGAGTCCTCCGCGGTTTGGGTTAGGCCGGGCTGGTGATTCAGTAGGCGCCATCCTCGCTCGATAACGCATCCCGTTCTACGCAGGGCTCCCACATCGTCGCTTCCGCCATCGGCGGGGCGGCGTTTTTGTTGGCCGGTTGTTCCTCCAAGGGACACCTCGCGGAACGGGAGCCGAACGTGCCTTCGATCAAAGAGCGACGCATCCGCTTCTCACAGAACTTTCTCCACGATCGCCGGCTGGTGGCGCGACTCGTCGCGCGGTCCAGCCTGGAGTCGCATGATGTCGTGGTCGAGATCGGTCCGGGCAGAGGCATCATCACCGAAGCGCTCGCGCAACGCTGTGCGCATGTACTCGCCGTCGAGCAGGATCCGCACCAAGTCGGCGTATTGCGGGAGCGTTTTGGCGCTGGGGGTAAGGTGACGGTCTTCCCGGCGAATTTTCTGGAGTTCCCCTTGCCGGCGACCGACTATAAGGTCTTCGCCAACATCCCCTATCGCATCACCACGGCGATCGTGAGCAAGTTGACCTCGGGCGTCTCACCACCAGCGGACAGCTACCTCGTCATGCAGCGAGAAGCGGCGGACAAGTTCGCGGGCGTATCGAAAGAGACACTCGTCGCGGTCGTGCTGAAACCAAGGTTCGACCTGGACATTGTGCATCGGTTCCAGCGGTCGGATTTCGTCCCCGCCCCAAATGTCGAGAGTGTCCTCCTGCGATTGCGACGACGCGGTGTCCCGCTCCTGCCACAGGAGCACGAGCAGCGGTTCCGGGATCTGGTGACGGCTGTCTTTGGTGCCTGGCAGCCATCGGTCGACGCCGCCTTGACCGGCCTCATGCCTCACGCGGCGCTCGTTGGGCTGAGGCGGCGGCATGGAGAACTCCTCCACCGTAGACCGAGCCAGACGCCGTTCGGCGACTGGCTTGCCCTTTTCGATGCGTTGCTTGCCCAAGACGATCAACGCATCTGGAAACGCATTCAAGGGGCGGAGAACCGCCTCGTTCACCAGCAATCCCAGCTCACAAAGCAGCACCGCACTCGCGTCGCCCGGAGCAAGTGACTGTCAGATTCGTACGGAAGTCTCTGGCGGCGGGCCAGAGACGCCGTGGATGGTCGGTTGCAGCTCACGGGCACGGCCGTGGGTTTGGAGTCGCTGGGCAGTTGCCATGAACGCGGCCCCGACGGCCGCCGCGTGATCCGGGGGAACGAGGGCAAGGACGGTTGGGCCGGCGCCGCTGAGGCACGCGCCGAGGGCGCCGGCGTGCAGCGCTGCCGTCCGCATCGCGTCGAGATGGGGGAAGAGCCGGGCGCGATAGGGTTCATGGAGACGGTCGTGCATCCCGGCGGCGATCAGCTCGTGGTCACGCAAGCGCAGGCCGAGGGTCAGCCCGGCGGCGGTCGCCACGTTGAAGGTGGCGTCGGCGTGCGGGATCTGCGCCGGGAGCGCCGCGCGCGCCGCCCAGGTCGCGCCGGTGGCCTCCGGGATGAAGACGACGGCGGTGAGTCCGAGTGGCTCGCCCGCCCAGAGGCGCACCGAGCGGCGGACGTTGGGCACCGCGAGGATCGCGCCGCCGTAGATCGCGGCGCCGACGTTGTCGCCGTGCCCCTCGATCCGCCAGGCGACCGCGTAGAGCTCGTCGTCGGTCAGACCGAGGTCGAGAAGGTGGTTGGCGGCGACCAGACCGGCCACGAGTGCGGCCGCCGATGAGCCGAGTCCTCGCGCGATCGGGATCTCGGTCCGCGTCGTGACGGCAAAGGGTGGCAGGAAGCGGCCATGCTCCTCGGCGAGCGTTCGCATCGCCCGGAGGGTGAGGTTCTCGCGACCGGCAAGCAGCGCCGCCTCCGCGCCCTCGTTGAGCACGGCGTTCGCCTCACCCTCGGTGTCGACGGTCACCTCGTTCCAGAGGTCGAGGGCCAGCCCGATCGCGTCGAAGCCGGGGCCGAGGTTGGCGGACGACGCCGGCGCCCTAACCGTGAACCGCATCGTCCAGCACCCTCGCCAGCGCCTCGTTCTCGGCCGCCACGCGCACCGGTCGGTTTGCGCCCGGCCGCGGCGCGCCGTCCCCGTCGTGGAGGTGATAGGCGACGACGGCGTCGGTGTCTTTGAGGAGGTGGCCGGTCAGGATGCCGACGACCGTCGCGTCCGGCGCAATCTTTCCCGCTCGCACCAGATTGCGGACCCCGGCCAGCGAAGCGGCGGAGGCGGGTTCGCAGCCGATGCCGGCGCGGTCGATCATCGCCTTGGCGTCGAGGATCTCGTCGTCCGAAACGGCGGTGACCAAGCCGCTGGTCGCCTCGATCGAGCGGCGAGCGCGTTCGACACTGGCCGGGTCGCCGATCTTGATCGCGGTCGCGACTGTCTCCGCTGTCACTGGCGCGTAGTGGTCGAACCCGGCGTCGTAGTAGGCGGCGAAGGGGTCGGCGCCGGCGGCCTGGATCGTGGCCAGTTGGGGCAGGCGGTCGATCAGGCCGACGACAAAGGCTTCGGT
>JACDBO010000056.1 GCA_013694885.1 Chloroflexia bacterium
CACGGGATCCTCCGGCGAACACAGAGCGGTGACACCTCCTTGTTCGTCGGACCCGTGGCCGCCCGCCAAGCCCTGACATCCTCCCACCTATTGCCGGTCACTCTAAGTACCTCTTCCGCATCTTGCAAGTGCTCTATCGCATCCGGCCTTCTATTGGCGGTGCGACTCACGTGGCGTTCCTGGAGGAGGTCTATGAGGCTAGAGCCAAGTTAGTAGAGCCAGTCGTCAAGAACGCCGGGGCGATCGTGAGGGCCAATACGTACTTCGGCCAGTACCTGCGTGATGCGGGTGTGAGCGACGATGAGCTCTCCGCCTTGCTCAAAGGAGGCGACGTGATCGCCTTCGCAGAGCGCATCGACGTGGCGCTCCACCAAGCCTGCTCGATTCTTCATGACATAAAGTACGGGGAAGGTAAGTTTGTCGGCCCGAAGAAACTAAAATGGCAACCCACATTGCTGGACTTCAAGAAGATCGTTCCTCCGAAGTGGGGAAGCGCGGCTGGCAAGACGACACTAGGCCAGTGGCGGGCCTACGCTGGTGCTTCGCGTCTGGCGGCGAAACCTGAGGCTGAGCGGCGGGCCGACATGCGTAGACGTCCCAGGGTGCAGAAACCTTCCTATGGCGGGAAACGGTCGTGGCAGCAGTCCATTCACGACGATGACTGGTTTGACTGGACCGAACTGTGTAAGTCAGAAGGCTGGGAGGTGCGCGTCGGTCCAGCGTTCGCCGATGACGCCAACTTCGAGGCCTACCTGGCGACCTTCATAGCGCTCCACGACGCACGGAAGGAGAACGATTGGGCGGCCTATCACCGCCTGTTGACTGACTACGTAGGGGTCGGAGCCGACGGTCGCATTCCCTCTAGGCGTGAAACGCGAAACTGCCTGCGGGCGGTAATGTTGGGCTACCTGAAAACCCATGAAGTCGTGGACGGAGGAAACTGCCAGAGTTGCAGCCGGTGCGTGCCGAGCGAAAAGTTCGATGCTTCCATCGATGCCCGCAGAAGAGTAGTAGTCCGGCTCGCGCCGCAGCTTGAGGAACTCATCGCGCAGCTCGAATCGTTCCACACTGCCTCGCCGCCCCCGAACCTGGTCTTGCAGTTGATCCGAATGGTCTACGAAGAGGCCGATCGAGGCCGATCTGTCCGCGAATACGTTGCAGGGTGGTCGTCACGCCTTTTGCAAGATGCACCCAATCACCATGCAGCTCTGCGGTTCCGGATCGAAGGCATGATCGGCGGGCTGTTCGAACTGCAGCCGGAGGAGATGGTCGTTGGGATCCGTCACCTGGCGGAGCTCGCCCCCGACGAAGCCCTGGCGGACCTTCAAGCGCTGGTCGGCCGCGCGCAGGAGCACTGCCCCAAGCACCCTGACTTGTGGCGGGCGTCAGCTTCCGTCTCACGGCGCATGGACGATTTCAGATCGGAGCGGCAGGCGCTAGACGCACTCATTCGGCTGCTCCGGGGTACGGGTTCTCCCGATCTCCCGATCCTTATCGGTGCGTTGGAACGCTTGGTGGAACTAAGTGCCGCCGACGGCCCGCTGCCGGACGACGAGATGCATCGCGAGGCTCTTCTTGCCCTGGCACGGCTGGCCTCGACGTCCGACACCGCTGCTCGCGCGTATTCCGCGCTCGTTGAGAACTTTGACACCGATGATGTGGCGAGCGAGCTGAGGCGCAGCCTAGTCGACAGCTCGAAACCTGTCTGCATGGCCTGCGGTTTGCTGCGCGCCTGGATCGATACCGGCGACCCTGCCGCCGGACGAAACACTCAGGCAGCGTCGCTCCTGGCCTTAGTCGGACCAGCTGTAATCGACACGGCGTCGAAGACCGACCGTCTAGTGCTGATCGAATCGATTGATCCCGCCGCTCTTGCGGCCTTCCCCGATATCGCAACGTCGCTCCTTCGAGGGGCGCTGCAATTGCAGCGTCCTCTAAGACAGATGTCTCTTGAGCGTTGCATCCGGCTCGCAGCCGACCTCACCGCCGGTGAGGAGGCCGACTCCGAAGCGATCGTCGACCTACTCATTGACAAGCTCTTTTTGCGAGACATTGACCGGCTCTCCTTGTCGAAGGCGGCCCGCCTGCTGACAGGCGACGCCGGGCTGTCGGACGTGGTCGGCGAATGGGACGGACTGCTAAGCAAGATCGCCATCAAGTCAGCACCGCAGTTTCGACCTGCTGATGGGCCTGAATGGCTCGCCTGGTTCGACGTGTTTCCCCCGCGAATACTCCGTGACCCCGATTCGGACCTCGCTCTCTGGGCGCTGCGAGCAGTGCCGGCGAACCTAGGTCATTCGATTCAAGCCGCACGTGAGTCCACACGCTTAGAGACCGTCATGGAAGCGATTTTAGATCGGCTTTTATGCGATCAAGTTGACGCGCCGGTTCACATCGCTTTTGCCGACAAGTGCCCGTACCTGCCTGTTCGGTTGGTAGCCCGCTACATAGATCGCTGCTTGCGTGCTCCCTTGCCCCGCTGGAAGAGAGCCGAGGAATGCGCTCATCGGTACATGGACGACGGACCGGAGCTTGCAGAGTTCATCTCTTTTCTTCGACAGACCCCGCTGCCGGGCCGGTCGCCCCGAATAGCTGGGACCATAGAGTTTGATGACCTCCTCAAAGAACACGATCAAGGGAAACGTATCCTCGCAGGTCGCCTGACGTTAGAAACGTACAAAGTTCTGTGGCAGGTCCTAAATCCAGCGTTGAATCCTCAGCGGGCGAACATGACCGTCGCTGCTGTCCGATACTTACGGGCGAAACACCGACCTTCCGAGTATTGGTTGACCCCAGTTGAAAAGGAGGTCCAGGCGCTTTGCCTTGCCCATCGGCTTGATGAAGCCCGAATAGTCGGGCGCAAGCACGTGGGTCTCACAATCGGACCACGTCGGGAAGCCGCGGACGACTTCATCGATCGACACGATAGGGGGCATGGAGGCGGAAAGGATCCATACGAATCGGACTACGCTCGCATACTCCAGCTTGTCTAAGCCAGGGACCCTGAGACACCTCTGTCTTGCCTGGCGGCAGCGGGAAGTGTCGACAGGACGGTACAGCTCTTCTGAGGGACATGTCTTCGTGGGCGAGCTCCGCAATATCCTCAATTCCTTATCGGAGCCCGCAAACCGCATTGGCGTATCACACCAGCCTGATTCAGCGGGCAACCTGATTCAATACGGACAACACCGCTCAATTCACATCACTCCCGGAGACGGGACGCCAGGGTCATTGAAAGGGGGTCGCCAGAGGCGGCAAGGGTCGTGGCGAGGGCGCCATCGAGGCGGGCGTCGGCGTCGCGCAGCGCGGCTAAGCCGCCCCGGCTGAGGGCGACGCGGAGTGCCTCACGCTGTTCCGCGTCGGAAACGGGGTCGTCGTCGAGCGCGAACCAGGCGGCCGTCGGAGGCCAACCCGCGATGTAGAGGGTCCAGTCGTCGGCCTGGACTTCCACCTCGTCAGCCTCGGCGTCGTGGGTGACGTCGATCTCGCCGCTCGCCATTGCCGAGGCAAAGGCGGCGCGCAGCGCGTCGACCAATGGCTGCATGGCGCCCGTCGTCATGCGCCGGAGAGCGCGGCATCAGGGGCCGTGCCTTGCCAGGCCGGCAGGGCCGCCTCGATCAGGGCGATCGTCGTTTCGATCGAGCGCTCGCCGCGCTGGCCGGCGCCGGGGTTGAGCCCGGCGATCCCGACGACGACGACCTTGCCGGTGTCCAGCACGGTTCGCATGACCGCCGCCGCCTCCTCGACGCTCCATCCGTCCGGGGAAGGGGTCGAGGCGCTCGGCACCAGCGAGGGGTCGAGGACATCGAGGTCGACGTGGAGGAAGAGGATGTCACTGCGCAGCAGGAGGGTGTGCAGGGCCTGGGCGAAGGGCCGCTCCTCGGCCACGGCGCTGGCGGCGACGACCTGGACGTTGGTCGAGCGCAGCAGCGTCTCTTCCCGCTCGTCGAGCTCGCGCACCCCGGCGATGAGGATGCGGTCGGTCGGCACCGGCGCGGCGAGGCCGGCGGAGGTCCGCCAGACGGGGCCGGCCAGCCCGGCCAGGATCGCCAGCGGCATCCCGGCGAGGATGCCGCTGTAGCTGGTCTCAGGGGTGTTGAAGTCGCCGTGGGCATCGAGCCAGACGATACCGATGCGGGCGCCGGCACCGTGGGCTTGCTGGAGACCGGAGACGATACCGACGCTGGCCGTGTCGTCGCCGGCAAGCACGAGGACACCGGCGGCCTCGGCCCGCGCGGCGGCGACGAGGGTGGCGGTGGTGGCGCCGAGCCGGCCAATGTTGGCGGCCACGGGACCGGCCACCCGGTCCTCCTCAGCCAGCGCCGCCGAGCTGGCTCCGCTGGCATCGACCCCCCGCTCGCGAAGCCGGTCGAGCAGACCGGCTTCGAGGAGGGCGGTCGGGCCCTTGCCCAACCCCTCGTCTGGCTCGTCGTAGCGATACGGCACGGTCACGACCCGCACGCGCATATCCTCTCCCTCCCCTCGCCGTTCGGCGCGTAACCCCTCATGCCCGCGCCGTTCGTCGTCGGCGCGGGGAGCACTCGCCAGCGCGCTCCCGCCCTTCCCCGGCGAGACCGCGCCCTGTGCGTCACCCAATGACGCCATTCTAGCGCGCTGGACGCTGTGCCTGCCGGTCATCCGACGACGGGTAGGACACGCTACACTAGCGAGCGACTACAGTTCGCCGTGGCGCTGTGCGGAGACCCGTATCCAGGCCGGGACCCGAGGGCCGGAACGATCAGTTCGGTCAGACCGGACGGCCATGAGACATCTGGAACGTGCCGTTGGCTACCACCACCTCATCGCACCGCCGCCAGAGCAATCGGACACGCCAGACGGACGCCAATGGCCACCGCACCCAGGCGACGACCCCGTCGCCTGATCTGGACGAGGAGAACTACTACCAGCTGCTCGGTGTGCGCTCCAGCTCGAGCGCGGCGGAGATCACCAGCGCCTACCGGCGGGCCATGAAGCGATCGCACCCCGACCGGGTGCATCCCGACCGTCGCGCGGCGGCGGAGGAGCTGGCCAAGCTGCTCAACCGGGCCTACTCCACCCTCGCCAACCCGATCACGCGGCAGACCTACGACCGCACCGCGCGCGCTCAGGAGATGCAGGACCAGCTGATGCGCCGCTACGTCGGCGGGCTGGGCGGGCCGGGGATCGGCGGCGCCGACCCGTTCGCCCAGGCGCTGCGGCGGGAGATGTCGCCCGCGGAGCGCGCGGACCAGCGTCGTGCCGACCGCTCGGCGATGCTCAGCCTGCTCCTGGTCTTCGTGGTCGTGACGGCCGTGGTGATCACC
The DNA here is from genome assembly GCA_013694885.1 of Chloroflexia bacterium. GTDB lineage: Bacteria > Chloroflexota > Chloroflexia > Thermomicrobiales > UBA6265 > JACDBO01. The sequence continues at coordinate 5,304 of JACDBO010000056.1, forward strand.
CTGATCGTTCTCTGGGCGGTGGTGTCGCTCCTCTTGTCCCTGATCTTTTAGGACCGCCAGAGCGGCGCGGTTTACGGGGACCGGGCACCCAGCGGCGGCTACCGGTGCGCGGCTCCGGCGGCGCCAGCACGTCGGTCAGCGTCTCCAACGAGGTGAGCAGCGTCTTGGTGCCGCCGCGCACGAAGGAGAGGGCCGGGTCGCCGATCAGCCGGTCGTCGGCGAAGCCGAGACCGAGCAGCCAGCCGACTTCGGCGAGCAGATCGAGCGCGGCGACCACAGGCAGCAACCGCCGCTGCTCCGGCAGCAGCGGCGCGATATCGCTGTAGGCGCCGAGGACCAACTCGGCCCGCGCCGCCGACCAGCCGCCGACGTGGGTCGCCAGATGGGCCAGATCGAGCAGCGGCGAACCCGCCGCCGCCCGCGCCCAGTCGACGATACCCGTCACCACTGCCTCACCGTCGTCGCCGAGGAGGTGGGCGGGCCAGAGGTCGCCGTGGGTGACCACCGTTGTTGCGCGGAGCACGTCGGGGGCGGCGCGGAGGCGGTCGCTGGCGATCGGGATGATCCGGTTGCCGCAGCGCAGCCAGCGGCGCACCTCGGTCGTGTTCTCGGCGAGGAGACCGAGGCGGCGGCGCTCCGCCAGCCAGCTCTCGCGCACCGATAGCAGCATCGACGCCAGTGGCGCTTGCGGCGCATCGGCGGCGGTCGCGAGCTCCCGTGTCGCGGTGTGGACGCGACCGATCAGGCGCGCGGCGTCGGCAAGGGCGGCATCGACCGGGGTGGTGGGGTGCAGCGGCAGGTTGATGCTGACGCCGTCGGGCGAGCGGAAGGCGGTATTTCGGCCGAGCGGCCGCCCCGGCAGCCAGCTCTGCGCGTCGAACAGCCGTCCGGCGATGAGCGCGGCGGTCTCCTCCGGTCGATCGGAGCGGTGGCGCGGCGCGGGGACACCCGCGATACCGGCGTCGCGCGCTCGATCAAGCGTGGCGTGGACAAATGCGATGAGCGCGGTCGTCGCCGCCGGCCCC
>JACDBO010000107.1 GCA_013694885.1 Chloroflexia bacterium
GGCGCGCCAGCAGGATGTGCTCGCGGGTTTGGGGCATCGGCCCGTCCGGCGCACTGACCACCAGGATCGCCCCGTCCATCTGGGCGGCACCGGTGATCATGTTCTTGATGTAGTCGGCGTGACCGGGACAGTCGACGTGGGCGTAGTGCCGGTTGGCCGTCTCGTACTCGACGTGGGCGATCGCGATCGTGATGCCGCGTTCGCGCTCCTCGGGGGCGTTGTCGATACTGGCGAAGTCGCGGAAGTTGGCGCCGCCACTCAGCGCCAGCGTCTTGGTGATCGCCGCCGTCAACGTCGTCTTGCCGTGATCGACGTGGCCGATCGTGCCCACGTTCAAATGCGGCTTGGTTCGCTCAAATCGCTGCTTACCCACTGACTTCCCTTCTTTCCTTTGATGATGACACCCGGCGTCACGCGCCGGACCCTTCGTGACGAAACCGAGAGGCCCCTTGAGGAGCCTCTGGCATCTCCGCACACGCTGGAGCCCTCACCCGGATTTGAACCGGGGACCTCGTTCTTACCAAGAACGCGCTCTGCCTGCTGAGCTATGAGGGCCCGAACTTCGAAAACCGAACCGCGCGCGGACTGCGTGACCGTCAGTTCCGCTGGCAAGGTGGGCAGGGACGGATTCGAACCGCCGAAGCTTTCGCGCCTGGTTTACAGCCAGGTCCATTAGTCCACTCTGGCACCTGCCCGCACCCCGGAGCGTGCGCCGACCTCAGCATGTGTCCAGGCAAAACAGCGGCGGAGCCGACGATGGGACTCGAACCCGCAACCTGCTGTTTACAAAACAGCTGCTCTGCCAATTGAGCTACGTCGGCACACCAATCCACCGGTCGCCCGGCCGGGTTAGAGTATAGGCAAGCGCCGCGACGAGCGTCAAGCGTCGCGGCACCACCTCCGCACGGACCGCGGCTCCGCACTCGGGGAACTCCCTGGACCGGTGCAGTCGCTGTCCGTGGACGGAGTGTCGCCGGAGATCGAGAGGCGGCAATGGCGGTCCTCAAACGCAGCGAGCTGACTCACCCGCCCCCACTTCTCCGTGCGTTGCGCGTGTGGCGACCGCGGGGTGCCTACCGAAGCGACATCGGAGCGGCGCTCACCACCCTGGTCGCGACAGCGTCGATGCTCACCGTGCGCGATGCGCTGGACGTGCTCGACGTCGCGCTCGTCTTTCTCCTGCTCACGTTCACGGTGGCGCTCATCGCCGGGTCGCGCCCCGCCGTGATCGCGGCCGTGCTGTCGTTCCTCTCGTTCGACTTCTTCTTTATCCGCCCTTTCCAAACGTTTGCCGTCGAGCGCGAGCATCATGTCCTCGCCTTGTTTGTCTTCCTCGGGATCGCGATCGTCACCGGTCAGCTTGTGGCGCGCGTCCGTACCCGGACCGAGGTGGCGGAGCGCGAGCAGCGGCGCACCGCGCTCCTGTACAAGCTCAACGCCGCCCTCATCAGCGATCTCTCACTCGACCCTATCCTCTCGACAATCGTCGAGCAGGTTGTCCACGTCTACGGCGCACACCAGTGCCGAATCCTGCTCAGGGGGTCCGGCGAAGACCTGGTCATACGGTCGGTTTTTCCACCAACCGGGGGTCACGACATCGACCGCTAGGGCATGGCGGTCGCGAAATGGGCGATGGAGCATCGCGGCCCAGCCGGGCTCCGCACCGCTGGTCGCCGCCCGCGGCTGCGGCATCCCCATGGCTCCCACGGACGACGGGCAACCAGGTCCCTTCCTGGAGCGGAGCTGCTGTACGTGCCGATCGCCAGCGCCGATCGCGCCATCGGCGTGCTCGAAGTGACCGGAAACCGTGACGGCGTCCGCCTCGGCGCGGATGACGAACAGGTGCTGGTAAGTTTCGCGAACCAGGCGGCGCTCGCCCTGGAGCGCGTGCGCCTGGCTGAGGATGCCGCGCGGGCCGCCGCGCTCGCCCAATCAGACGAACTCAAATCCGCCCTCCTCGCCGCCGTCTCCCACGAGCTCCGGACACCGCTGGCCGCGATCAAGGCCTCGGTCACGTCCCTGATCGATCCCACGGTCGAGTGGGATGACGCCGCCCAATCCGAGTTCCTTCAGGCCATCAACGAGGAGACCGACCGCTTGACGCGCATGTTGAGCAATCTCCTCGATCTGTCTCGAATCGAAGGCGGCGCGCTCAAACCGGAGAAGGAGTGGTACGACGTGGCCGAACTCGTGGTGGACGTGGCTCATCGGTTGGCAAGCCTCGCCGTCCGCTACCGCCTCACGACCGAGGTCGAACCGGACCTGCCCGTGGTTCACTTCGACTATGTTCAGATCGCGCAGGTGATGATGAACCTCGGCGAGAACGCGGTGAAGTACACGCTGCCCGGTACAGAGATCGTTCTGTCGGCCCGCCGGGTCCATAACTCCGTGGAACTCGCCGTTCGGGATCGCGGCCCGGGAATCCCGGCGAGTCGCCTGCCCCATATCTTCAACAGGTTTTATCGTGCGGATGGAGCCGGTCGAGTCGCGGGTACGGGCATCGGGTTGGCGATCTGCAAGGGATTCGTGGAAGCGCATGGTGGCCGGATCCACGCGGAAAGCCGCGAAGGGTCCGGTACAACGATTCGCTTCAGCTTGCCGATCGAGCACGAGGTGGATCGCTCGTCGTGAGTGGTGAGCGTGTCTTGATCGTCGACGACGAGCCTCAGATTCGCCGGGCTTTGCGCACCGCGCTCAGCGGTCATGGGTATCAGGTTGAGCTTGCCGAGGATGGCGATGCGGCACTGATGACGCTGGCGGCGCGTCTGCCAGATGTCGTCGTGCTGGACCTGATGATGCCGGGGATCGACGGTTTCGAGGTGCTGCGCCAGACGCGAGCGTGGTCCACCGTGCCGATCATTGTCTTGTCGGCGCGCGGACAAGAGCGCGACAAGGTCGAAGCGCTCGACCTCGGTGCGGACGATTACCTGACCAAACCGTTCGGCGTGCAGGAGCTGCTCGCGCGCACCCGCGCCGTGCTCCGCCGCGCCAGCCCTCCCGCCGAGTCGAGCCTCACCGCCGGGGACATCACGATTGACCTCGCGCGACGCCTGGTGACGCGGGCTGGCGCGGAGATCCATCTCACTCCCACCGAATACGATCTGCTCCAGGTTCTGGCGGTAAACGCGGGCAAAGTGCTCACGCATCGACAACTGCTGGAGCGCGTCTGGGGTGGCTATGCCGCGCAGAACTCACAGCAGTTGCGCGTCTATGTCAACTATCTGCGCCGCAAGCTCGAGAATGACACCGCACGACCGCGCCTGATCATCACCGAACCCGGCATCGGCTACCGATTGCGAACGGACGAGTGATACGGGGCCCGTCTGAACAGTCGTGGAATAAACCCAGCGTGGCTATGCGCCGGCTTCGGCGTCGAGCGCTTCGCGCGCGATGCTAGTGCTCGATGCGGCTGCTCGATGCGGCTGCTCGATGCGGCTGCTGGGATTCTTCCTTCGTCAGAATGACGACTGCCCAATTCATCAGCCGGATTTGGTGTGAAGTCTCGTACCTCGTGATTTGAGCCGATCCGCACCATCACTTATTTGCGCTTTCCAACAGGATTCTAATGCCTGGGCGCGCGGTTCTTACGCGGCCCTAATGCCTCGCTCGTTAGCCTTGCGCGGCATCCAAGGCTTGCGGCGGAGTCACCGCAACGCGGGAAGCCGCGCGGTGGCGGACGGCCGGATGCCGCGGTTGTTCGGTTCGATGATGAAAGACTGAGTCATGACGAAAGACGAATCCAGGCAGGCACCGAACCCAGGTGTCGGCCACGAAAACGGGTACGTCGACGATGCCGAAGCTCCTTCAGCCAAGACTAAGGTCACGAACGTCGACACGAACGGTGTACCGCGATCGCGAAAGGTCCGCGCGCCCAGGCGCCCCGGTCCTCGCCTCCAGCCGGACCTGATCGGCAAGCTCTCTGTTCAGGGTAGCCATGTCGGGGACCGCTACGTCCGCGTCATGCGGCATACGAACGCGGACTTTTCACATGTCGGACCAGGGCACCTGATCGCCGCCGAGGAATCGTTCCAGGGGCGCGGTCCGGTCGGTCGGGCCTATGGACGAGCCAAGCGGGTCCTGATCGGCGCGCCGCTGACCACGTCGGCGGCGATCCACGAGCGCCTGACCAAGGTCAAGGCGCTGGCGGTGCTCTCGTCGGATGCACTCTCTTCCGTGGCCTACGCGACCGAGGAGATCCTGCGCATCCTGATTCTGGTCGGGCTCGGTGCGCTGAGCCTGAGCCTGCCCATCGGCGGGGCGATCATCGCCCTGCTGATCATCGTCGGCGTCTCCTACCGGCAGACGATCAAGGCCTATCCGCGCGGCGGCGGCTCCTACATCGTCGCCAAGGACAACCTCGGCGAGGTGCCCGCCCTGGTCGCCGGCAGCGCCCTGCTGATCGACTACATCCTGACCGTGGCGGTCAGCATCTCGGCGTCGGTGGCGGCGATGGTCTCGGCCGTGCCGGAGCTGCACACCCATCTCGTCGCCGTGGGTATCACGTTGGTGGTGCTCGTCACCATCGTCAACCTGCGCGGCATCCGGGAGTCCGGCAGCATCTTCGCCGTGCCGACCTACCTCTTCCTGATCGGTATCTTCGCCATGATCGGGCTCGGGATCGTCCGCAACGCCGCCAACGGTTTCGCGGTCCAGGAACCCCAGCTCGAAGGGGCGGTCGCCGGGTCGGGCGCGGTCGGTCTCTTCCTGATCCTGCGCGCCTTCAGCTCAGGCTGCGCCGCGCTGACCGGCGTCGAGGCGATCTCCGACGGCGTCCCGGCCTTCCAACCACCGGAGTGGAGGAACGCGCGGACGACGCTGACGGTGATGATCTCCATCCTCGCCGTTACCTTTGCCGGGATCACCTTCCTCGCCCATCAGTACGGCGCGGTGCCGATGCCGGCCGACGAAGTGGGCTACGAGACGGTCGTCTCCCAGATCGCCCGCGGAGTCTTCGGCGGCACCAACGCCGCCTACTACTTCATCCAGTTTGCGACGATGGCGATCCTGGTGCTGGCCGCCAACACTGCCTACTCCGACTTCCCGCGTCTCGCCTACTTCATGGCCCGCGATCGCTACATGCCGAGTCAGTTCACCTTTCGCGGCGACCGCCTTGCCTTCACCACCGGCATCGTTACGCTCGGGCTCTTCTCCGCACTGGTGCTATCT
>JACDBO010000122.1 GCA_013694885.1 Chloroflexia bacterium
GGTGCGCCAGCAGGGCACCGGGCTCGACCGGCAGGGTCTCCAGGCCGGCGGGTCGCTCATGCGATAAGCGGGCCGCCGGCATGTTCAGGAAGCGGTCGAGGTAGAGGCTCAACGCGCCGTGGTAGACGCCACGCAGCAGCGCCGCCGAGGGCGAGCGGCGCATCAGCTGGTGGGTGGCATTGGCGTAGGTAAAGGTGTGGAGGACGGTGATCCAGTCGCCGAACTCGTTGCTGGTGTGGAACCGGGCGACACGCAGCGCGGCGGCGTAGCTGACCGCTCGCGTTACCGCCGTCGGTGGCGCGCCGACCTCCAGGGCGGTCGTCAGCGCGGCGACGATCGCCGCCGGGTCGTCGCCGTGCAGCGTGGCGATGAATTCGTCGCTTGCGTGCCAGGCTGGGTCGGCGCCGGCGCGCGCGGCCAGGTCGTCCAGGCGGGCGAAGACGGGGTCGAGCAGCGCGATCAGGTCGACGGGGTGGCGCCAGGAGTTGAGCTCCTCAGAGCGGCGGCTGGCGGCGAGCACCGGGGTTAGGCTCGGCAGGATGGCGGCGGCGTGCTCCCAGCCGATGAGGTCGAGCAACTCGCGCGCCTTGTTGACGAAGTCGAGCGTATGCCCGCCATCGAGGAAGGCGTGGTCGGTCCCCGCGCTCGCCAGCAGGTCGGCCAGGACCGCCGGTGCGGGGTCATTGGTGACCGCTGTGAGCAGCGCTCGCTCGGCGCCGTCGCTGTCGCGGACCTCGACGAACTGGCGGAACCACGCCTTCAGCCGGTCGGGTGGGGTCGCCGCCTCCGGTAGGGAATCGAGCGGGTGGCGCGGCGGTTGACCGGCGCAGTCACGGGCGACATTGACGAGCCCGTGGTAGAGGGCGAACACGCGGTCGTCCGGATCGAGCCGGGGCAGGATGTTGCCCATCGCGGTCAAGATCGTCAGGCCGGAGCGCCACCCAGCTTCGCGGTAGCGCGCACCGAAGGCGCCGCCGATCGCCAGCACCTCCGCCGGGGCGACACCGGCTTCGAGCAGGGCGAGCACGTTCTTGGCCAGCACCAGGTTGATCGACTGCTCCAGCCCGTCGCGCAGCCGCTCCTTGGCGTGGTCGACGCGGTCCGCCCGGTGCGAGCGGGGATCGACGTAGACGATGCCGTCGTCGTTCACGACGGCATAGGTCTGGACGTCATCGGCGAACTGGTCGAAGGTGCCGCCGCTGGCGAGGTCGAACCGGGCGTGGTGCCAGTGGCAGGTGAGGATGCCGTCGCGGACACTGCCCTTGTGGAGCGGGAACCCCATGTGCGGGCAGCGGTTGTCGACGGCGTAGACCCGCTCGCCGCCGGCCACGGCGAAGACGGCGATGCCGTGCCGCCCTCCCGAGACGACGGTAACGGGTGCGAGCTCATCGCGCGGGCCGACGCGGACGAGGGCATCGAGGTCAGCTGGAACGGTTGGGGCGGTCGTGGTGGCTGCCATGGTCGGTCTCCTCTCGTAACTGACTGAGCTGATTCCGCCTGACCCTGGAACGGTCATTTGGAGCGCGGCGAGAAATCTCTAGGTCCAATGAACCATGTCGCCCGTCAACGAGAGATTTCTCGCGCTGCGCTCCAAATGACAATCTGGTGGCTGACGCGCCGGACCCCGAACTCCGAGCGCCGAATGCCCTTACCTCGACTCTTCACGTCCACTCCCGGTGGCTGGGAGATCGATCCTGAACTCGGTTCGCAGCACCTCCGCGACCTCGGCCTCGCCGGCGAGTTCCCGCTCCTCGCGCTGGCCATCACGGGTGACAATCAGGGTGCGCTCGCTTAGGGTGATCCGGCCGTCCTCGGTCAGCCGCGTGCAGATGCGGCCTTTAGTGAAGTGGGAGTCGGGCGCTGTCTGTTGCCAATGGCACATCGCGGCGAAGTCGGGCAGCTGGCGCGGCTGGGCGGAGATACGAAGCGGTGGAGTCCAGCCCTCGCCAGGCGGTCGACGGTGGCTCAGCCAGGAGTTCCTTCCGTCGTCATCTGGTGCCAGAGTCATGCGGAAGGCCACGCCGTCCCAGGGGTCGGTCTGAGTCTCAGCGGCGCCGAAGCGGACCGGAAACGTCGGCGCGTTGCGGCCCCGGCCAACGTCGACCAGCCAGCCGGGACCGGTTTCGTCGCCCGGCTCATAGACGCGCAGCATCAGGTGGTCGAACTCCGGGCTCCAGGCGCCTCCTGGCCGGGAGAATTGGGCGGAGAGCAGCTCGACCCGGTAGCCGAGCGCCCGCAACAGAGAAGCGAAGAGCCCGTTCAGTTCGTAGCAGAAGCCGCCCCGACGCTGGCGCACGATCTTGTCGAAGACGGTCGCCTGCTCCAACCGGATCGGGCGGCCGAGATGGATATCCAGGTTCTCGAACGGGACGGCGCGGAGGTGCGCCAGGCTGAGCGCGCCCAGCGTCTCGACGGTCGGCGCGGTTGGGCCGTCGTAGGCGATCCGTTCGAGGTAAGCGGTCACGTCCAGCGCCTGGCTGTCCCACCCGGCGTGAGTCCGGCTTGCGGCATCATTCGTGTCCCGCTGGTTCATGGTGTTCATCATCGCCTTTCTCGATCCGGCGTGCTGTGCCTGTTCCCTGTGCTGCCGCCCCGCAGCCCGAGCGCGGCGATCAGGGCGATGAGCGGAGCGACCGCCAGCGCCAGGAAGGCGTCGGAGTAGGGAGCGGCGTCGAGGGTGTAGAGGGGGTTGATGGCGACCGCGCCGGCCTCCTGGCGGGCCGCCAGCAGCGCGCCGATCAGGGCCGGTCCGGTCCCCGCGCCGAGGAAGAAGGCGCCCGAGTAGATGCCCATCCCACCACCGACGGCATCGGCTGGGAGGGAGTTGGTGGCAGCGTTGCTGGTCGGGGATTGGACGAAGGCCATGCCGATCCCCAACCCCAGCATCCCGAGGGCGACCATCACCGCCGACGCGCCAGCGCCGAAGGTCGAGATGAAGAAGATCGCCAGGGACATC
>JACDBO010000136.1 GCA_013694885.1 Chloroflexia bacterium
CTGCAATCATGGTCGAGCCAAAAATCAGCACGCCGACTGACACGACGGTCGGCACCGTCGGCGCGCGGCGAGGTGTTGTCGTCGTCGCAAACACGGTGTTCAATGCGATCTGGGGCATCCACATTTCTTACGCGGCGAAAAGCATCGTGATGAGCAATCTTGTCCACGACTGCGCCGGCGATGGGATCAGCGGTGACTCTAACCATTGCGTGATCGCGGACAATATCGTCTATAACGTTGCCAAGTCGGAGCAACCGGCGGACCAACTCGGTGGCGCACAGGGCGGCATTCGCTGGTGGGGAAAGAATTGCATCTTCCAGGGGAACTACGTCTTCGACAACCAGATCGTCAAGACGACTCCATACGGCATTGCGGTGGATGATGCCCACCATGTCATCGTTGACAACCACCTCGAAGGCTGCCTGACCGGCGCTATCTCAACCAGTACCGGCACAACGAATCGAATCGTCAACAACGAGTGGCAAGAGCTGCGGGGCGCGGTGAGTCTAGCCCATGGTGCGTCGCCATACACCTTCACGGCCGGCCCCAAGCCGGAAGTGCTCTACGTCGTTGGCGGCTCAGTGAGTGGCATCACAAAGAACGACATGAGACTGCCGACGAACGGCGCGATTGACCTCGAGCCGGGAGAGAGCATCTCCATCACCTACAGCATCGCACCCATCCTGATGCGGGAGCGAAAGTAGAGGCAACATCAGCACGCCGCTCTAGTGCATGCGCATCGTACCTCTTGACGACACCAGCGAAAGCAACCGACTACCACTCAATGGCCCCGCGCAGATTTACAAGGGCATGACGACGGGCGCGCCCGGTTGTCCATTCTGCCCAGTGGTATGGCCCTTCTCACGATGGCAAATCGCCGCAATCGCGTGCGCGACAGGCGCGTAGCATCATGCTTACTTTCCCACTGGATGCCACGCACTCCGACATGGGACAATGGATCTGGATCGAGGCCGAGGCAGTGCCGGCGTCGTTAGATACGGACGTAGGCGGTGGGCGGCTGGGGTGGCTGGACGGTTAGCGAGACCGCAACGGCAAGGTGAGCCGTCCCGATCCTTCGTCGATACATCCGCAGCCGGGAGACCGCAGACGGTCGTGAGATGTGAGAATGACCCGTGCAGCCCCGGCTCGCCCTCGTAACTACGTTGCTCGTTGTTCCGGCCTGCCTGTTCGTGCGTGATCTCGCCGCACACGGCGAACCGGAGATCCCAGCACCCGAGGAATGCCGGGTGGCCCCGCGGGTTCCGGCTGACCTCACGCGGACCTCGGCCGGTGGCGTCGGGGGAACACCCAACCCAGAGCAGCAACCTGACGCCGCCGATTCCATCCCGTTCATCATGCCCGCAGGCGAGTCTGCTGATGAGGCCACCGTTCTCCAAGTGTCCACCACCGTACTAGAAGTCCTGGCGTGCCAGAATGCCGGAGATCCGCTGCGCACCTCCGCGCTCTACACAGAAAGCTTCCAGCGCCGTCTTAGCCAGAACCCGGTCTATCCATGGCGGCTGGATCCGCTCTCGCCGGGATCCACTCCACTACCGGAGACGGGGCGTCATGCGCTTCTTTCGGTCGTGCATATCCGCGCTTTCGACGATGGCCGGGTAGGCGCACTGATTCACACCAATAGCCCGCGCGATCCGCGGCCCGAGGAGGTCACCTTCATAACGTTTGTACAGAAGGATGGCCGTTGGCTCATCGAGGCGATAGCCCAGGAACGCGCCGGGACCCAACCTCTGACCGCACTTGCGACCTTGAAAGATGCAGCGGGATCGACGGTGGGGACGGCGACGCTCACGCAGGAATTTGGGGGCTGGGTGACGGTCAGTGTGACGCTAGACGGTGCGCCCCCCGGCGGACACGCCGTTCATGTCCACGATACTGGAACCTGCGACTCCGGAGAAGATGAGCCATTCACCTCTGCTGGTGACCACTTCAATCCAAATGGAGCGATGCACCCGAACCATGCCGGTGACCTGGGGAATATGGGCACCGACACAGACGGCCGCGGCGAGCACTGGACGGGCTCGGATCGCTTCACTCTGTCGCAGGGTCCAACTTCACTCATGGATACCGACGGTAGTGCGCTCATCATACATGCTGGTATGGACCTTGAGATGTCCGAGCCTGAGGGTAACAGCGGTTCGAGGATCGCCTGTGGCGTGATCACCATGGCCGACCTCGGCGCTCCTGTCAGCGACGGCGGTGCCAACCTCACAATGCTGGCGCTCGGCGGCCTCGTCCTTGGATCAGGTGGGCTGCTCGCGATGCAGGGCTGGCGCGCCCACCGGCGCCGCGCCGCGCGGCAGCAGCGGAGGCGTCACGCAAGTTCCCGCCGATCGGGTCGAGATCGAACGCACCAGGGTGATGGTACTCACTTGGCTCGAACGATTGGTCGACAGCTCACAATTTTCATCTCACCCAGCGGTCTAACTCTCGCTGAAATGGTTGAATCCCGCGCCCATGCCAGGAAACGACGCGCTCCGCAGCGAGCCAGGGGGCGAACGGTCGTCTCTCTAGCCCAACCACTCCGCAAGGTCACCATGGTGGTTGTACAGCGGTCCGCTCACTCCGTGCCGTTGTCAGTGACTCCGACCCGCCTAAGCGCCGGTTGAGCCGCTTTTGAACGGGTCGAGGGTGTGGCCTTCTCCGGGTAGGTGTCCGAGTAGTAGTGATGCCCCGGACCCTCGTTTCGTCGCAGTTGGTTAAGAACTACGCCAATGACACGGATATCGCCTTGCTGGAAAGCGCGTGCCGCATCGGTCAGCGCTTCCGTTCGGGTATGACCAGCTCGGCAAACCAGCATGACCCCGTCGGTCTTCCTCGCGACGGCAAGTGGGTCGCTGACTGCGAGCACTGGTGGCGTGTCGATTAGAATTATATCTGCCTCCTTGGCAATTTCCGCCAGCAAGTCGGACAGGCGGTCGAGGCTCAGGAGGTCAGCCGGGTTAGGCGGCAGCGGGCCGGAAGGCACAAGTGTGAGATTGGGAATGGTGAGTCGTACCGCTCCTCGATCCCAGGAATAGTGCGGATGAGTAAGCAACGTCGTCAGGCCCGGGCCCTCGCGGAGGCCAAAGTAATGGTGTTGGCTTGGGCGCCGGAGGTCGGCGTCGATGATCACCGTGGCGAACCCGGCCTGGGCCATCGCGATACCGAGGTTCGCCGTGACCGTGCTCTTGCCTTCAGCGTGGCCAGGACTCGTGATGACGAGGGTATTGATCCGCTTGGCTGCATTGGCGAACTCCATATTCGTCCGCAGCAGTCTCACCGCCTCGGCGGGCGGTGAGTTAGGACGAGAGGAAGCAAAGAGTTGCTCCTTCCCGGTGCGAAGCTTGGGGTCGGTGGCAATGGCAGCGAGCAGGGGAGCCCCAGTCAAGACGACAAAGTCACTGTCGACCTTCACAGAAGTGTCCAGGTAGGTGATCAGCCCGACCGCACCGAGCGCAATCAATAGGCCAGCCGCAACGCCCAACGCCGCGCTGCGGCGGACACGTGGCGCGTAGGGCACTTCTGGGAGGACCGCCCGCTCGGCGACAGCAACCTTCGTCTGCTTTCCTGCGATATCAACAACGATGGAACGGTCAATGAGCTGCAGCTCAGTCCACTCGCGGGCAAGACGCTCGCGGTCAGCCGTGAGGGAAGTGATCTGTCGCCGGACGGCGGGATCGTTCGCATCAGCGGCTGCTTCGAGCACTCCGAGCTGCTCGTCTGCCTGAGCCAGTTCATCCCCCGTTTGACGGATCTCCTGCTCGATAGCGCCGCGAGTCTGACTAATCTCCGCAGCAGCGACCTCAGCAACATATGACTCGAACTCGGTTGCGATCGTGTTGGCGATAAGCGCAGCCTGTGCGGGGTCCGGTGAGGAAACCGACACCTCGATCAACTGCGTATCCTGGATGGTGGACACCGTGACGAAATCCTGCAGCTCATCAACGCTGTACGAGAGATTTCGCTCGTCGATAACTCGCTGGAGAACAGGTTCGGTTTGTATCAGCAACCGGTAGGTTTCGGTCAGGCTTTGGCTGGCCTGTATGGCGTTGAAGTCACTCGTTCCACCAGCACCAGGGCTGACGCGAAGCATCGCGGTGGCCGAGTAGACATCCTGCTGGCGGTCGCCGGCGATGTACGCGCTTGTGCCGGCCACCAGCGGGGCAAGTAACAGGAGCCACCACCACCGCCGCGCAATACGCACCGCATGTCGAAGATCGATTTCCACTATTAGCGCCTCGATCTGAATTGGCCGAAAAGCTCCAGCGCGCTCGTATATTGTGTGGTTCTGAGAGCCAACAAAACATAGTGTACAAGGCGTCCTGGACGGAGGCTAGGGTATAAACACTCTCTCCCATTACGGTCGGCGTTCATGATCGATGTCCATCTCGACGTCCTCATCCGGTCGTTGACGAGGTGATGTCTGCGGCCACCTTGCATGACTTGCTCGTCCGCCAACAACTGACGGGCTGTCTTGCGGTGGCTGGTCATGCGCATGTCGCTGAGAGGCAATTCACCGGCCAGCTCTCCCCATTTTGGCTAGTCATTTCGGCGATTGACCCTCGGCGGGATACTGCCATATAGTACTTTCGGATAGGACATCTGGGCCTGGTTCCGCCAGGTGCTGACAACACGTTGAATCGGCGAGACCGGGTGCTGAAGTATTCGGTCTCACCGAAGATGTCGGTCGCGTTATTTGTGCGGGAGGTGCGCCAGCACGGTGATGATGGCGCACGGCGTAGAGCAAATAGCGCCAATCGCAATGAAACTCAACGTCCGCGCTTGGGGCTGTTACAGAAGTGGACGGAACAAAATGACCAGTCGCGCCAGTCGCCGCCGGGGAACGTTAATCGTTCATCTGTTGGCGTGTATAGCCATGCTCGCAGCACTGCTGGGTCCGCTCGCCCCGAATGTCATCGGCCAGGATTCGGCGGAGACGCCGGCAACGGTCGAGCAGGAGCAGATCGAGGAGGAGCCGGTCGCGGAGCAGGAGCCGGTTGAGGAGGAGCCGGTCGCGGAGGAGCCGGTTGAGGAGCAGGAGCCGGCGGAGACACCGGCCACGGTCGAGCAGGCGCCGGTCGAGCAGGAGCCGGTCGCGGAGGAGCCGGTCGCCTGGCAGCCGCTGGCGGATGACTTCGAGAGCGGCGACCTCGGCCAGTGGTCGGCCGTCGAAGGGCTGATCGTCCAGCAGGCGGTGGTGCTCGACGGCGCCTTCGCCGCGCGGGCCGTGAGCGACGGCAGCCAGCCCGCCGCCGCCGCCGCCGCCCTCGCCCTGCCCCAGCCGGAGCTCTGGGCACGAATCCGGTTCCAGCTGGTCCGGCCGAGTGCCGCGCAAGTCGACCTCCTGCGACTGAGTACCCCAGCCGGTGCGGGCGTTGTCAGCGTCGTGGTGGCGGACAACGGGACGCTGGCGCTGGTGGCGGCGGACCGGCCGGTCCTGAGCGAGACGCACGTGGTGCCCGGCGTCTGGTACGAGCTGCTGGTCCATGCCGCGGTGCCCACCGGGCTGGTCGAGGTGTGGCTCAATGGCGAGCCCCAGTCGGCCCTCAGCGAGCGGTGGGGGCTGGGCTCGGCGCCGATGGCGTCAATGCAACTTGGCGGCGGCGCCCGCGG
>JACDBO010000148.1 GCA_013694885.1 Chloroflexia bacterium
GTGGGGCCCCGCGTCTCGACCACCTCGACGGTGTCGTTGAAGGCATTGAGCGAGAGAACGCCGTTCTCGCCGATGACGTCGATGGTGACACCGCCCCAGGTCGGCCAGTTGGCGGGCCGCGACCAACTGGTGTCGAGGCTGACCGGCAGGCCGTTGCTGAGCCGCATCATCAGCAGGCCCGTGTCGTCTACGAGAATATCGTAGATGCGGGTGCTGATCTCGGCGTAGACCTCGGTGACGTCGGCGTCGAAGATCCAGCGCAGGGCATCGACGACGTGGACGGTGTGGTCGATCACCGCGCCACCGCCGGCGAGCGCCGGGTCGCCGAACCAGCCACCGAGAAAGGTGCCGGGGTTGCGGGCGGAGATCGCCAACGGCTGCCCGACCTCCCCCGCGCGCACCGCCTCGCGCAGGGCGACGGTGGCCGCGTGGAAACGAACGGGGAAGGCGGTCTGGAGTTTGACCCCGTGGTGGGCGCAGGCCGCGATCATGGCGAGGGCGTCGGCGCGGGTGGTGGCGAGCGGCTTCTCGCAGAGGACGTGCTTGCCGGCCTCGGCGGCGGCGACCGTCAATTCTTTATGTCGTGCGTTTTCGGAGCAGATGACGACGGCCTGGATGTCGTCACGCGCCAGCAGCGTCTGTGCATCGCGGTCGTAGGCGGCGCCGTAGCGCGCGGCGGCGGCACGACCGCGGGTCTCATCCTCGTCGGCGATGGCGCCGAGGCGCACATCCGGCATGGCGGTCAGACAGCCGACGTACCCCTCGGCGTGGCCGTGGGCAAAGCTCAGGATACCGACGCCGATGGGGTCGGCGGTGTCTTCGGATGACTTCGGTGCGCTCGTCGTCACAGGTGTCGGCCCTTCTTCACTCATGTTCTGCTCGCTCGGTCGCGATCGGTCGCGTTCGAGCGCGACCACATCGGGTCGCCTCTACCGGTGGACGGGTGTAACGACCGGTTCAGGGTGGGTTGGGCGGCCGGTGCGCATCGACTCGAGGATGGCGCAGGCGAGCGCGACGGCCGCTTTACCCTCGTCGCCGCTCGTCAGGAACGGCGTGTCGGTACGGACGCGGTCGATGAAGTGGCGAAGCTCGCGCTGGTACGGACTCTCGCCGAGTGGGCGCTGGCGGACCACCGCCGGGATGCCACCCTCCGCCGCCGTGCGCTCCACAGTCAGCGTGGCAGCGGTGTCGCTGGCGTGGCGGATGATGCCGTATTGGCCGGAGAGTTCGATCGCAGTGCGAAACCCGGTGTGGGCCCAGCTCGTCTCGACCAGGGCGGTCGCCCCGTTCCGGAAGCGGAGCGAGGCCATCGCATAGTCGCGGGTCGGCTGATAGGGCGTGTAGGTGAGGCCGTGGGCGAAGACGCGCTCGACGGCGCCGAAGTACCAGCGCAGGGTATCCAGCTCGTGGATCATCAGGTCGCAGACGATGCCGCCGTTACGTTCCAGATCGGCGAACCAGGCGCTGCGGGCCATCACCGGCGCGTTCAAGCGCGAGGCGCGGACCATCCCCGGTTGGCCGATCGTGCCGGCGTCGAGCAGCCGCTTGATCGTGGCGTATTCGTCGAAGAAGCGGACGACGTGGCCGATCATCAGGCGGACACCGGCGCGAGTGCAGGCGTCGATCATCGCCTGGGCGTCGTCCGGGGTGCGGGCCACCGGTTTCTCGCAGAAGACGTGTTTGCCGTGGGCGGCCGCCAGCTCCGTCGCCAGGCGGTGGAGCGAGGTGGGCAGGGCGATGACGACGGCATCCACGTCGCCGGCACCGACCGCCTCCTCCATCGAGGTCGTCGCCCTGGCGCCGACCTGGGTAGCGAGGCGCGATGACCGGGCATCATCGACATCGGCAACCCACGTCACCGCGGCGTCGGCAAAGGTGGCGATGCTGGCGGCGTGGACGGCGCCCATGCCGCCCGCGCCGATGACGGCGAACCGGATCGACGCCGCTCGCTCCGGTCTGGTTTTCTGGTTGGACATGTGGGCCAGCTCTCGTTCCATAACGGCCGATTCGCGCCGGGTCTGCTGATCGCGGACTGCCCGGCGGTGGCCGGGGCGACGCGGCACCCTACACCGGCCACGGAGAGGAAGCAAGCCCGGTCATACTATCGATCTGAAGACGCTGAGGAATTGGTACGATAGGAGGCAACGCTGGGAGGCTTCGATGGCACAGCAGACCGTTCTCGCTCCAATAACCACCACGACGACACCCGGCTTGGACTCGCCGGTGGTGTTGCGCCTCCGACCGGTGCTGGACCTGACCGACGACCAGCTCCTAGGGCTTTCGAGTCTCAATGACGATCTGCGTCTGGAATGGACCGCGGAAGGAGCCTTGGAGGTTATGTCGCCGACCGGTTGGGAAACCGGCAACCGGAGCATCAGTCTTTCGGCCCAGATGTATGTGTGGGCAACGAAGGACGGCACCGGTGTCGCGTCCGATTCGTCCACGGGCTTTCGACTGCCAAATGGGGCGGTTCGCTCACCAGATGTCTGCTGGGTCCGGCGCGAGCGTCTCGCGGCCTTGTCGTCGGAACAGAAGCGGAAGTACATCCCGCTTTGTCCGGATTTCGTGCTGGAACTGCGCTCGCCTTCCGACACGGTGGCGAAACTCGTCGCCAAGATGAATGAGTACATGGCCAATGGTGCACGCCTCGGCTGGCTGCTCGACCCGGAGACACGCACGGTCCAGGTCTACCGCCCCGACCAGCCGGTCCAGACGCTGACCAACCCGGAGGTATTGGGTGGTGCTCCGGAATTACCCGGCTTCACCCTCGACCTGCGCCCCATTTGGGCACCCGCCTTATAAGATCTCGCCACTAGACCGGGACGTGGATCAGAGAGGTGGAGTTCGCCTCTTCGACTGACGCCGAGATGCTTGAGCCGAACTGCTTGAACGAAGAGCGCACCGCGCTCGCATGTTGGAAAGCTCGCTGGTGTGCTCCGATGTCGTGCGCGGTCGCTCGTGAGGGTCTTTCCAACGGCGGGACTCAGCGGGACAATCGCACCGAAGGTGGAATCCTCGATGGAGGAAACAATGTCCGTCACATGCGCTTTACGAGATATCGCTCAAGTCAACATGTCGGCCGACGACCTGGGCGAAGCTCGCGACTGGTACGCGCGCTTCCTGGGCGTGGAGCCTTACTTCCAGCGTCCAGGTGCTGACAATCCCGCCTATGTCGAGTTCCGGCTCGGCGACTACAAGCACGAGCTGGGGATAATCGACTGCACGTACCTGCCTCCAGCCGCGCAAGCCTATCCCGGCGGTGCGGTCGTTCGTTGGCATGTCGATGACTTGCCCGCGACGATGAAACGCTTGAAGGAACTCGGCGCTCAGGAGAACGAGCCCAAGACCGAACGCGAGGAGGGCTTCGTCACCGATTCCATGATCTTCCCGCTCGGGAACATCCTGGGCCTGATGCATAGCCCTCATTACCTGCAATCGCTCGCAAATGGGGCGAAGCGATCCTGAGGCGATGACTGATTCACGAGACGCTCAACACACCCCACCTGGGAGCCGCCATGCCACGATCCGTATCTCAGAAGATGGGGATCAAAGAAGGAACCCGAACTCTCTATGTGCACGCTCCCGAGTCGGCGCTGAAGTCCATGATGCTGCCGAGCCTCGAAGTTCGCGCAACGCTCGACGGGGACTTCGGCTACATCCATCTCTTCGCGGTCACGCAGGCCGAGATGAACGACATGTTCCCCAAACTGAGCGTCCACCTTGGAGCAACGGGGATGCTCTGGGTATCGTGGCCGAAGGGCAGAAAGCTGGGTACTGACCTCACGTTGCCGCACGTCATCAGGATCGGCTACAGCCATGGACTCGTGGAAAGCACCACCCTGAGCGTGGACGGCACGTGGTCGGCAATCAAGTTCACGCACCCCAAGCGAGGGAAGGTCTACAAGAACAGCTACGGCCAGCTTCCCAGCGAGTGAGCAACGGGCACGGGCGAACGTGCCCTTCCCCACCTATCCCTACCGCCTGTTCACGTTGCGCGGTTGCGCGAGTAATTGAATCGTGGATACACGCGACGAGCCGCGAGGGGTTCAGCACATGCGAGGAGGGGTGAGGCGACGATGGACGAGCGAGTGTTTGGGACGAGCGGGTTGCGGACATCGGCGATCGGGTTCGGCACCTGGCCGATCGGTGGCACCTCGGTCAAGGCGGGATACGGCGGAGTCGACGACCGAGAGGCAGTCGCCGCGATCCGGCGTGCCGTCGACCTTGGCATTACCTGCTTCGACACGGCGCCGGCCTACGGTCTGGGTCGCGCCGAGGAGGTGCTGGCCGAGGCGCTGGGGCCCCGGCGCCAGGACATCATCATCGTCACAAAGTGCGGTATCCCGTACCTGCCGGAGGAACAGCGATTCGGGCGGGACGCGACATACGACCAGATCATCCAGTCGACGGAGGAGAGCTTGCGCCGGCTGCGGACCGACTACCTCGATCTGCTCCTGATCCACTGGCCGGACGAGGCGACGCCGGCGGCGGAGACGATGCGCGCGCTGGTCGAATTGCGCGACGCCGGCAAGACACGCTTCATCGGCGTCTCCAACTTCTCGCCCCAGCAGATGGCCGACTGCCTCGAGTACGGCCCGCTCCACGCCGAGCAGGTCGGCTACAACCTCTTCGACCGGCGGCGTGAGGGGGAGACGTTCGCCTTCTGCCAAGAACACGGGATCGGCGTGATGGCCTACGGACCGCTGGCGCACGGGCTGCTCTCCGGCCAGTTCACGAAGGAGACGACCTTCGGCGAGCGGGACTGGCGGGCGGGCGAGACGGTCTTCGGATTGCCGCTCTTCACGCGGGAGAACTTCGGCCGCAACGTGCGGGTGGTCGAGCGCCTGAAGGCGTTCGCCGCCGAGCGCGGCTACACGGTCGCCCAACTGGCCCTCGCCTGGGTCCTGCGC
>JACDBO010000176.1 GCA_013694885.1 Chloroflexia bacterium
CCTCGAACGTCTCGACCGCGTTGGCGATCGTCGGGCTGTCGACACCGCGTAGAAACGCGATCCTTTCCTCGTTCAGGATCGGTGAGCCTGCCGTCATGTCCATCACTCCCCATTTTGCTGGTTACGCGGCACGAAGCCATTCTCGCATCGGTCAGCGTACCCCGGCGGTGCCGGTGAGGAAACACATGGAGATCGCGATGTGCTGGGGTCACATCGAACGAGGTGTGTTGGTGGGGAAAAACGTAACCGCGCGGGGGGATAGCCCGCGCGGTCACCAACACCATTAGGAGGGAAGGGGGAGACCGCGTTGTGGCTGGCAGCGCGGCCTTCATGGTGTTGACTCAATGGTAGCTGTGCCGAGCCGGCAAAGCCGGTCCAAAGGGATACTCTTTCGGGTACGTTCGGAGTGCGAGGTAGCCCCTTTCGGCATCGGTCGATGTCGCAAACCATTGCCAACCGGTGACCACGCGGCACCATTGAGGGGCGACATGGCGACTTCGGCACTACATCATCGCGGCTGAACGCGAGGAAGTTTGTGATACGATACACAAGACCACGGACGGGGCTGTGGCGGCCACTCTCCCCTCGCCAACAGGCACCCGCGACACCCCCTTCCAGCGCAGCAACCGCCGACATGTGTGCAGACCGGCGACGGTGGGTCGCCGGGGCCAGATGGCCCTAGGGCCTGGAGCGCCAGCCCGTGCAGACCTTCGAGACCTTCGGCAATAACTGGGTCGTCGTGCTGCTGATGGCCGGCGCGGCCTTCGCGATGGGCATGACGCTGCTCACGCTGAACAAGATCGTCGCCCCCGCGAAGCCCAACGCCGTCAAATCCGCCCCCTACGAGAGCGGGGTGCCGGATGTCTCGGCGCCCAAGGCGCGCTACACCCCTCGCTTCTATCTCGTGGCGATGCTCTTCGTCGTCTTCGATATCGAAGCCATCTTCATCTACCCGTGGGCGGTCCTCTTCGACGGGCTCGGCCTCTACGGCTTCGTGGACATGCTCGTCTTCATCGGTTTGCTCGTCGCCGGCTATATCTACGCGTGGAAGAAAGGGGCCCTCGAATGGGTCTGATCGACGACCGCTTCGACAAGAACGTCTTCACCACCTCACTCGACTTCGTCTTCAACTGGGCGCGCCGCTCCTCGCTGTGGTGGCTCCAGTTCGGCCTCGCCTGCTGCGCGATCGAGATGATCTCGGCCTCCATGGCCCGCTGGGACCTCGCCGAGCGCTTCGGGATGCTCTACCGCGCGTCGCCGCGCCAGGCCGACCTGATGATCGTCGCCGGCACGGTGACGAAGAAAATGGCGCCAGTCGTCCGCACGCTTTACGATCAGATGCCGGAACCGAAATGGGTGCTCTCGATGGGTTCGTGCGCCAACGTCGGCGGCCCGTACGACACCTACGCGGTGGTTCAGGGCGTCGATCAGGTCGTGCCGGTCGATGTCTACGTCCCTGGCTGCCCACCGACACCGGAGGCGCTCTACTACGGCATCCTGCAACTCCAGAACCAGGTCATCAAATACGAGACGATGGCCAAGAAACAGGGGTTGTCCGCCGCCGAGGAGCAGCGCCAGGCTAACCGCGCCCAGGCGATGGCTGGAGTTCGAGGATAAGGCCGTTTGGCAATGCGAGTTCCCTCCCTTGTCATTTCGAGCCGCAGCGAGAAATCTCTTGTTGATTGGAGCCATTGCCTCTCAACAAGCGGTCTCAGCTGAGTTCAAAATGACGAGCAAAAAAGGGGAATTGGCTCTGTTGAACGAGAGATTTCTCGCCGCGGCTCGAAATGACCATGGGGTAGGTGGCTTCGGATGACCAACCTGGAGGATAGGAGAAGGCAGTGAGCGACGACGCTCAGCGACCAGAAGACCAGCCGTCCAGCGACCAGGCCGAACGGTCCGCACGGAAGGACGAGGCGGCCAAGTCGATCTCGCCGGACGCCGCCGAGCGCTCGGCGCCATCGGCCGACCCTCAGCAGGTCGCCGAGACCGTCGCCCAACCGGAGTCGTCCGGCCAGCCCGGTCAGCCCGGAGGCGGCGCCACCGAGCCAACCGCGGTGCAGGAGGGCGAGACATCCGCCGCGGCGCCGCTGGCCAACCTCGACGCGATGGAGCGCCGGCTCGACCGGACCGGCATCACCTCCGGTGGCGACCAGTGGGGCCGCGCCGCGTACACCGACCCCGACCTCAGCAAGCACCCCGTCGTTCGCGAGTTGCGCGCTCAGTTCCCGGACACGATCCAGGATGTCGTCCGCTTCCGCGACGAGACGACGATCCACGTTCGCCGCCAGGACCTGCAGGACGTCTGCGCCTTCCTGCGCGCGCACGAGCGTATCTCTCTCAACGCGCTGACCGATATCACCGCCGTCGACATGCTGCGGCTGCGCACTGAGCCGCGCTTCGACGTGGTCGTCCAGCTCTATTCATTGACCAACCGCACCCGGCTGCGACTCAAGGCTGGCTGCAACGACGGCGAGCCGGTTCCCTCGCTCGTCCCGCTCTGGAACGGCGCCAACTGGCTTGAACGCGAGACGTACGACATGTTCGGCATCGTCTTCGAAGGGCACCCGAATCTGCGGCGGATGCTGCTGCCGGAGGATTGGGACGAAGGCCACCCACTGCGCAAGGACTACCC
>JACDBO010000182.1 GCA_013694885.1 Chloroflexia bacterium
CCGAAACCGAACACGATCAGAAACACGCCTATATCGAAGAGCACGGCCGTGATGACTTCCAGCGCGCCGAGGTGAAGCACGTCGGCTCCCGGCGGCGGCCAGTGCGTCAACACCGCCTCGCCGCGGAGCAACGGCACGAACGCCACGAGCAGCGCGATGGCCAGCCCCGCCATGGCGCCAGTCGCGGCAAACCGGACGACCGGCGTGCGCTCGATGGACTCGGCGCCGCACGCGACGTACTGAAGCAGCACGCCGAGCGCCGCGATCACACCGGCCGCGAAGCCGTCGCCGGTCTCGGCGTAGCCCTTGACCATCACCGCCAGCGCGACCATGAAGGTCGGCAGCAGGAGCAGCCGGGCCATCGTCTGAGTCAGCAGCGTCGTCTCGGTCATGGCGCTCGACCCCAGCGCAGGAGGCGGGTGACGCCGAGCAACACGATCGCGATCACCGTCACCTCACCGAGCGTATCGAACCCGCGGAAGTCTGCCAGAATCGTCGTCACCACATCTTTCCCATGCGCCAGCGGTGTTCCCTCGATCTGATCGCCGACAACACTCGACTGAGCGGACGGCCGCGACAGCGCGCCCCACACCACGAGGAACATCAGCACGGTGGCGACAACGCCGAGCAAGAGATCGCGCCGCTCGTGCGTCCGCTCGTCGGCTCGCTTCGTCTCGAAACGCAAGATCGTGCGCGGCATCAAGGTCAGCATCCCCAGAAAGAGCAGCGCGAAGATCGTCTCGATCAGGACCGCCACGAGCGCCACGTCGGGCGCGCCGAGAAAAGCGTAGACGACCGCCAGGCTGTAGCCGACGCAGGAGAGCGTCAGCGCGATCCGCAAGTGGTCCCGGGAGATCGTCACCACGACCGCGCTGATCGCCGCGACCCCGACCAGAAACGCCAGCGGCAACTCGGAACCCGGCAGCGGACCGACGCTGAACTGCCCGACCGTCGGCGTGGTCATCATCGCCAGTCCGACAAGCAGGCCGGCCGGAAACAGCACCGCCGCCAACCGGCCACGCAGGTCGCGCACCTCGATTCGGTGCATCCAGTCCGACAGGGCATTGAGCCCGCCCAGCGAGAGCGCGTAGAGCCGGGCCGGCCCCGCCAGATCACCGATCCATGCCGCCCCGATGGCCGCCGACCACCAGGCGCGACGAGTCACCAGGAGGCCACCGCCGACCACCCATGTCGCTAGGGCCATCACATTCTCGGCGCGGAGGTCGAAATGGTACGCCGCCTCGATGGGCACGGCATCGCCGAGGCT
Organism: Chloroflexia bacterium; assembly: GCA_013694885.1. Classification (GTDB taxonomy): domain Bacteria; phylum Chloroflexota; class Chloroflexia; order Thermomicrobiales; family UBA6265; genus JACDBO01. Next base: position 1,268 of record JACDBO010000182.1, read on the forward strand.
CACACGCACCGCTGGTTCGACGACGGCGAGGAACGGCGCCAGCCAGACGCCCCCGAACACCACCGCCACGGCAAGGGCCACGACCGGCCAGACCAGCGCCGGCGAGATGCTGTGAGCCGTAGCTCGCTCCCGGCCGAGAAAGATCCCCGTCCAGAAGCGGCCGATGTATGCAAAGGTCAGCGCCGCGCCGGCAACCGCGACCATCGTCATCCCCGCCCCGTACTCCACCGCGGCGGCGAAGAAGAGCTCATCCTTGAAGAACCCGGCCGTCAACGGGAGCGCGGCCAGGGCGGCGGCGGCCACACCGCTCGCGACCGCCAGCAACGGCAGCCGCCGCGCCAGTCCACCTATGCCGGCCAGACGGTCCTCACCGGTCGCCTCCGTCACCGCCCCGGCAGCGAGGAAGAGCGCACTCTTCGCCAGCGCGTGCGCGAGCACGTAGAACGTGGCGCCCGCCACCCCGTGCTCGCCACCGAGACCGAACATGGTGACGACGTAGCCATACTGCGAGATTGTGGAGTAGGCCAGAATCTGTTTCAGCACGTCCCGCGTCAAGGCCAGCACGCCGCCGACGGCCATCGAGCCCAATCCAACGATGAGCAGGGCGTCGAGCAGCCAGTCGATGCGCGCGATCAGCGGGTAGAAGCGGCCGACGAGGAAGACACCGGCCGCGACCATCGCCGCCGAATGCAGGTAGGCGGAGACCGGCGTCGGCGCCGCCATCGCCCGCGGCAGCCAGAAGTGGAACGGCACCTGCGCGCTCTTGGCCAGCGCCCCAACGACGACCAGCGCCGTCGCCGCGGCAACCGTACCGGGTATCGCCGCCGCCGCCTCAACCTCCGGCAGCAGCGCGGGGATGTGATCGGTCCCGTAGCTCTGTGCGAGCAGGACGAAGCCGATCAGGAAGTAGGAGGCGACAGCCGTCAAGTCCCAGAAGACGAAGAGCAGGATCAGGCTCTGCGCAAGCACCAACCCGACCATCGCCCCCATGAACAGGAGCAGCCACCCGAAGAAGCGCACGAGCTCGTCGGGCGACCGTTCATGGTGTTCGAGGTGGAGTGGCAGATAGCGGCTCGCGTAGACGACGACCAGCAGCCCGATCCCCGTCGCCAGCAGCGCATAGAGCCGCGCCAACCCGTCCGCCGCAAACGCGAGGCGCAGATCCCACGTCGGGATCCAGTTGACCTCCCATCGGCTGTCGCCGGCAAAGGCGACGCCGACGGCCACCGCAAACGCCACCGCGGTCGTGGCGATTGCCGCGGGCGCCGTCCACGCTGGCCGCACAAAACCAACGGCCACCGAGACCGGCGCGGCGGCGAGGGCCACGATCAGGAGGAGAAGCGTCCAGTTCAGTGCCGAAGTCCAATTCACGAGCGAGGTCGGTGTTCAGCGCGACACGCACGCCCATGGCCTCAGTCCAGCAACTCGGACCGGATGGGCAAGGCGCGCGAGAGAAACGTCCAGCCGGCCTCCTTGTCCGCGGAGCGGTCATGCGGGCCGCGAAACCAGGAGACGAATTCGGCGATATCGGCCAGCGTCCACCACAACCGATAGAGCTGCATGGCCCGTGGGGAGACCTTAGCGCTCCTGGCCGCGTTCGAGTATGCCGCAAGGTCGGCCTGCTCGTCGCCCACCACCATCCACAGGTCACGCTCGGGCGGGCCGAGCGCGACCGTATCCCAGTCGATGAGCAGGAGCCGATCCTGCCGATCTCGAATGAAGTTCCCAGTGTGCGGCTCGCCATGCGTCACCACCCACGACGATGTCGAGGCGCTGACCTCCGCAACCAGGGAGTCGTACCGGTCCAGCGCGGTGCGAAGATTTTCAGCGGAGGACTGGAGGAGGAGCCGCGTCGGCTCCGCGAAGGGGCCGGTCGTCCATGGAGCATCCACCTGTCCGAGCGCTTCGAGCAGCTCGGCGCGGCGCGGAACGGTGAGGTCGTCATGCCGCGTCAACCCGGACGGCAGCACCGGACTCGCTTCGTGGAGCCGGCCGAGGAGCCGGAGCACCTCGTGTCGATCGCGCTCCGAACGGTATTCGCCAAAGCCGAACGATTCGCCGTCGATAAACGGGAAGAGCGAGACCGCGTAGTCCAGTCCGACTCGCCGTAAGACCGATCCATCGCGATCCAGGAGCGGGGCAACGACGAACTCCAGTTTCCCCTCGTCTCGAAGCATCCGCGCGGTCAGGAACGCCGATTCCAGCGCAGCGAACGCCGCATCCCGATCCTCGCCAGCCCGGCCGCTCCGGAGATCGTCCACCGTCGCGAACCATCGGCTCCCCGCTGGATCGATGACGACCCAATGGTGGCTCCCGAACCCCAGCGGGCGATAGTCGAGCGACGCGACATCGATCCTCCACCCGCGCGCGAGCGTCTCCCTGAGTTCCTCGCGATCAAGGTCGACCGGTTCTGTCAACATGGAGCGACCCTTCGGATTGCGAAACGAGGCCGGCGAGCTAGAAGTAGCGGAGCCACAGGTAGAGGCTGGAGACCAGCAGGCTCACCAGCGCAATCGGCGCGCCGATGCGGGTGAAGCCCCAGAACCCGATCGGCTCATCGCGGCGCTCGGCGATACCGACCGCGACGACGTTGGCCGAGGCGCCGACCATCGAGCCGTTGCCGCCGAGGCAGGCGCCGAGCGCCAGCGCCCACCAGAGCGGCTCCATCTGGGCCGAGCTCGCCACCTCCGCCGCATCCAACCCGGCGAGTTCCGGGTAGATCAGGCGGGCGACGGCAACGGTGAGCGGGATCAGCGTCGCCACCGCCGGGATATTGTCGATGATCGCCGACGCGACACCCCCCAGCCAGAGCAGCATCAGCGCCGTCCAGAGTGGGTCGCCACCCGTCAGCGCCACCGCCTCCTCCGCGATGCGGTCGAGCAATCCGATCTCCTCGATACCGCCGACGAGAACGAAGAGGCCGACGAAGAAAAAGAGTGTCGGCCACTCCACCTCGGCCAGCACGCCGTGCGGCTCGATCTGGCTAAGCAGCAGCAGCAGCGTTGCCCCGAACATGGCGACCGAACCCGCTTCGAGATGAAGCGCACCGTGAAGCAGAAATCCGACGATGGTCAGCGTGAGCACGATTAGTGAGCGCAGGAGCAAACGTCCGTCGTTGATGTGAACACGGGCATCGGCGTCCCGCAGCGTACGGCGCGCCTCGGTGGTGACCTCGCCCAGGCGCGGCGCGTAGTAGAAGCGGAATCCGATCAAGGCGAGAACCGTCAGCACGAGGGCCACCGGCCCCAGGTTGTTGAGAAACGCAAGGAAATCAAGACCGGTCGCGCCGCCGATCAGGATGTTCGGCGGGTCACCGATCAGCGTCGCCGTACCGCCGATGTTGCTGGCGATCACCTGGGTAATCATGTAGGGCCGCGCGTCCAGCCCGAGATCCTCGCAGATCGCGATCGTCACCGGGATCATCAGGAGCACGGTCGTCACGTTGTCGAGCAAGGCCGAGGCGACGGCCGTGAAGATTGCGAAGCCTGCCATCAGCGACCAGGGGTTGCCCCCAAGCAAGATCGCGGTGCGCCACCCGGCGTAGCGGAAGACGCCGGTGCGCTTGAGGATGTTGACCAGGATCATCATGCCGGTCAGCAGCGCCAGGGTATTCCAGTCAATGGCCGTGATGGCCTGGTCCTGATCGATCACCCCGAACGCGATCATCAGCGAGCCACCGGCCAGCGCCACGGTCATCCGGTCCAGCCGCTCGCTGACGATGACCGCGTAAGACACGATAAAGATCGTCGTCGCAATCGCGACCTCAGACATCGCTCCACCCTCTCGCCACGCCGCCGTTCAGGCACCGAGGCACACAAAAAAGGACCGCCCACTGGCAGTCCCCCCCGAGCCGTGAGGATAACGGGTCCACGGCACCCCGGCGCTGCACGCGCGGTTACTGGATCAGTCTACCGTCACGATGCCGACTTTTACCCAAAACAAGCGCCTTCGTCCGACGCTCACTGGTCGCGCGTCGGCCCGGACGTGAGCACTTTCTCGCGCGACGCACACTCCACGCCAGCTTGGCTCCTCTCCCGTTGTTGAGGCGGCGTCACGGTTGCCACCATCCGCGGCGTCTCAATGTCGTACCGCCGACCGGGCTCTCGCTCGTCGTTGGGAATCGCCTCGACATCGGCGCCGTCAGGGATGTGCTCCAGGATCGAGGGGTCATCGAGGATCTCCCGCGCAAACTCAAAGAAATTCTCGATCTTTCGTGAGATACGGACCCGGTCGTCGCTTGTTAGATCGTGGATACTCGGCATAGTCGCTATCCCTCCGTGTATTCGGCAAGAAAGCGCTCCCAATTACCGTGGATGTCGCGCAATGCCAGCGTGAGCGCATCGCTCCGGGTGCAGTTCAGCCACACCTTGTGGTACTCGTTCCTCTGTCGATCCAGAATGTCGACGTGCGGACGTCCATGCGCGTCATCATATCTGCGAATCCCTAACCACTCTCCATCATGCCACGCTTCGAGCTGAACCGTGAAGGTTGTCACCTCGTTGCCGTTCGTTTCCCAGCGCGCCCGTAGCCTTGCGACACCGTGGAGCAGATCCTCGGCAAACTCGACGCGATTAGGCACGGTCCATCATCACCCTCACGGTAGCATACTGCGCAAGCGCCAGGCCGGTATCGCGCCACAGTGGCTCGTCCGTCCTGACATCGAGTGCACCGATCAAGGTTGTCGTGTTCTGGTCCCTCTCAACTTCACGGATGCGACCCAAGACTGCGTCGATCGTCATCGCTCTCCGGCTTCGTGGCGGATACGTCCCTGGATCACATGCACTGGCGGGGTATCGAGCGAACTACCTTGCCCCGCGACCGATGGCGCCGACATGCCGTCCGCCGCCGTGAGCACCTCCGCATGCAGAACGGCGAGCTGTCGCCGGGCGGGGACACCGTGGGCATCGAAGCGGCGCCGCGCCGCGGGCGACAACCGGCAGCGCAGGCGCCAGGCGAGGCGCGCTTCGTCGCGGTTCAGCATCGGGCGGTCATCGCGCGGGACGCTCCATTCGGCGCAGCGGTTTGTCAGCGCCTCGTCGTCGAGGGGCAGCAGCACATCCTCGACAAACCGGAGCGCCTCGTCGGGAACTTCGCCCGCCGTCATCAGGTCGGCTTCCGCGCTTGACGGCGGCAACGCCTCACCACCCGCCGTCGAGTTGGCCGGTGGGGCTCCGGTGAGCGCCGGTTCGGCGCTGACGACTGGAATCGACGGCCGGATGGCCGCTGGGCGGCGCGTCCACACGACGCCGGCGAAGATGAGACTGACGCCGATGCTCATCGCGATGTAGAGGTATTCGTAGCGGCCCAGGCGCGTCAGACTGCCGCCGGCGGCCACCACCAGCGTGCCGAGAGCGATCAAGGCGCAGCCGACCATCCGGTTGCGGAAGCGGTCCAGGCGCCGGAACCGCCAGATCGAGTAGCCGAGCCCACCGACGATGACCGCGGTCCCGAGCGTGTTGATCGCGATCGCCATCCCGACCAGCGCCGGACCACGCTCGATCGCCTCCCAGCCCTCGGCCGGCAGCCGCTCCGCGTCGATCGGCGCGCCGAGCACCAGCGACAGCCAGAGCGCCGTCAGGAGCAGTGCCACGCCGGGCGCGAAGCGTCGCATCTGTGCCGGGAAGAGCAGGTAGAGTTCGCCGAGGGCGAGATAGCCGACGACCAAGGCTGGTCCAGTCGCGTAGTAGAGCCGTGCCAGCCACGGCTCCCAGCCGAGCGACCGACCGGCGGCGTCGGCCCCTGCCGCCAGCGCGAACATCGCGAAGGCAAAGGCCCAAGTCAGCTTGTCGGGCCGCGGCCGCCGCCAGGCGTCTCCCGCCATCACGGCGAAGCAGAGCGCGCTGATGATCGCGGAGATGACTGGAAAAACAATCACGGCAATCGAGGTCCGTTTCTCGTGGTTCGTGGTTCAACGGGCGAGGTCTCGCTCGCCACCTCGCCGCTCCGATTGTAATGCTCCGCCGTGCCGCTGGCGTACACTCGTTCGCCTGCACTGCGGTACGGTGGTGACAACAACGACGGCCACTGTTTCGACCGGATAGGCTCAATGCGCCGTGGTCAAAGCGCGGCGAACGGCGCCCCGAACGCGTCGAACAGGAGCGAGCGATCCCCACGGGCACCCCCGACTTCCTCTACCTCGACGACCAGCCGGTCCGTGTCACCTCGCTGACCCGCGACGGCGACCGGTTCAGCCTCGTGGTCATCCTGCGCGGCAGCCGGGCGCACCAGCAACTCCAGGAGACACTGCACCGCACGCCACTGCGCCTCACCATCCCCGGCGAGCCGGAGCGAGCGGTCGCGATCGAGCGCGCCGAGCACGTCGTTTCCGGCGAGGGTGAGCGCGCCATCTACCGACACAGCATCATCCTCGGACCGGCCGGCGAAGCAGAGCCTGTGCCAACCGATGACCTCACCGCGCGTCTCGACCGGATCGAGCGCAAGCTGGACCTGCTTCTCTCCCGCACCGAGGGGCCAACATCTGTAGATTGACAAATGCGCAGGGGCAAGGTCAAAGGCACCTGTACACGCAGCCATCCCCGGCCGTGGTGGCCGGGGATGGTCGGTCAATGAACTCTTGTCGATTTCCGAACGTGCGCTAGTACTGACTTCGGGCGGTTTCAGACTCTTGCCTGGCGGACTCGAGCAACGCATCGGCGGAGTCACCGAACTCGCGCTCGATGGCCGGCCCTTGGTCGTTCAAGTCGTTCCGGTGTTCATCGACCTCACCCCGAACCTGGTGGACGAGGTCGGTGGCCTTGTCCTTCACCAACTCGCGGGTCTCTTCACCACGCCGCGGCGCAAAGACAAGCGCAAACAGCGCACCGACGATCACGCCCAGCACAAAGCCGCCCATGAATCCCCTCGAGGCCGCCTCGTCCTCACGCTGCCGGATGATGTTCCAGTCGAGATGGTCCGGCAAGCGCTTCCGGAGTTGATCCACATCGACATCTGGCATTCGCTTCCGCAGCCGATCGACATCGACCTCGAAGTCAAGATCTTCAAGACGCTTTCGTGCCCGTTTGGCCTGCTTTTTCAGATCGGCCATGTTGGCCCTCCCTACTCCTCTACTCGCCCACATAGGGATGCGATGTCGTTGTGCGGGCTCCATCATAGACCGCAAGGTCCAAGCATAACCCTCGGCGATTGTCGCCGCAGCTACCATGCCAACGACTGGCCCTAACTAGATTTTGCCGACCTTGGGTGGCTTCTTCGTCTTGCCCGTCACGACTTTTCGCATCTTGCGAAGCCGGGAATACCCGCTTGCCACGTTGATCAGCGGTCGCATGGCCTCCTCGGTGATGAAGTTGGTGGTGCCACGCACGCGACGCACGGTCCCGGTCGCCTCTTCGAGGAGCGGGATGACCCGGTCCTTGATCTGCATGACCAGGAAGACCAACGCTCCCGTGATGCCGGCCAGCAGCACGACCGTCACCAGAAAGAGCAACACCACGAAGATCACCGCGATGTCTCGGAGCCGCTCGAGCGCCGACTCGTCGGCACCGCCGAGCACATAGAGGCCCCAACCGATCAGCAGCAGGACGATAAGCAGTCCCACCCCACCGAGGATGCCCCACGTTTTGGCACTCATGCGCTCCTCGCCCTCCTCGCCCGCCGACGATTCGCCCCATGCCACACCATTGGCGGCGTGTATCCGGGTACAGCTTCCCTCCGCTCTCTGCCGGGACGCAAAAAACGGACCAGCGCCCTATTATGCCCTGAATCGTCGGCCTCATGGGGCCGAGAACACCAAAACGTGAGTAGTCGTGCGAGATGCTGACCGCGGGCGGTCAAGCGGTCGACACCTCAAGCTTGATCTCGCCGCGGCGACCGACCGCGCGGATCGTGCCGCCGCCGAGCACCTCGTCGCCGCCATAGAGGACGACCGCCTGCCCCGGCGAGGCGATCGGGCCGCGATCCCCGGCGAACGTGACCTGCGCGGTCCGCTCGTCCTCCGCTCCCAGCGCGACGGTGGCGGCGGCCGGCGCGCCACGGTAGCGCACCACCGCCGCGACCTCGAAGGGGTCGGACGGCCAGACGCCACCGGTCAGCGAAACCTGCTCGATGTCGAGCGATTCGGCCCGCGCCTGTTCACGCCCTCCGACGACGAGGCGGTTGCGCTCGGTATCCAACCTGAGCACGAAATAGGGCTTCGGCGCGGCGACGCCGATACCGCGCCGCTGACCGACCGTGTGGTGGACCAATCCCCGATGCTGGCCGAGCACGGTCCCGTCCCCCGTCACGATCTCGCCGGGGCGGGTGGCCTCCGGGCGACGCGCGGCGACGAAGTCGGCGTAGGAGCGGTTGCCGACGAAGCAGATTTCCTGGCTCTCCGCCTTGTCCGCCACCGGCAGTCCAAAACCGCGCGCCAGCGCCCGCACTTCCGGCTTGGTGAGCCGCCCGAGCGGAAACTGGATGAAGCCGAGCTGCTCTTGGGTCAACGTGTAGAGTACGTAGCTCTGGTCCTTGCGCCCATCGACTGCCCGCATCAAGCGGTGCGGCTCACCCGACACCGGGTCGCCACGCTCGATGCGGGCGTAGTGCCCGGTCGCCAGGCAATCGGCCCCGAGTTGGCGGGCGCGGTGGACGAGGTGGCGAAACTTGACGTGGCGGTTGCACTCAAGACACGGGTTTGGGGTCCGTCCAGCGACATACTCGTCGACGAAGCGGTCGATCACCGCCGCCCCGAACTCGACCTCCATATTGATCGCGTAGAAGGGCACGCCGATGGTCGCGCAGGTGGCACGGGCGTCGTCCATCGCCGGGATGCCGCAGCAGGGGTTGGCGCGGTGGTCTTCGTCGTCGGGTGAGAAGAGGCGCAGGTTCATGCCGACGACGCGGTAGCCACGCTCGCGCATCACCAACGCGGTGACGGCGCTGTCGACGCCGCCGCTCATGGCGACCACGGCGGTGCGCCCGGCGCCATCGCGCGGGCCGATCTTCGCCTCGGTCAACAGGTCATCGGCCGGTGACGCTGTCGCCCGGCTCGGCAATGTCTGTGTCTGCGTCATCGGGAAGGGAACCGTTCCGGTATGCGAAAACATCACACTATCTACCGAAAGAACGCGCAGAGTGTAGCATGATGCCCTTGCCGGTCCGGCTGCCCGACGCTTGAAGCACCGGGCGGCCGGTGCTAGGATGCGCACAAGTAGTGTCCGTACACATGAAGCCACGCTGCTGGCGAGGTAGGGGCGGATGGCATCCGCCCATCGACCGAAGGTCGACAACCCCGGCGAGTGTGCCGGAGTGCCAGGTGTTGCCCTTCAAACCAGGACGCCAATGACCGAGCAGGACCAGCAGATGGACGCCGGGATGGACGCCCGGCAGCTTTGGCAGACGGCGTTGGCCGAGCTCGAGACGCGCATCTCCCGCGGTGCCTTCGACAACTGGTTGCGACAGACGACCCTGACCGCCTTCGATGACGATGTGGCCACCATCGCCGCGCCCAATGCCTTCAACGCGTCGACGCTCCAGGCTCGCTACGCGAATCAGGTCGAGCGTGCGCTCAGCACGATCGTCGGTCGACGTGTCACCGCCCGCTTTTCCGTCGCTGGCCGCGACGTTGAGGAGTCTGCCCGGCCCACCCAGACCCCCGCACCTGAACAGGCTGGACCCCCGGTCTCGGGTCCGGCCAGACCGCGCCGAACGGTCCCGAGTCGAACGGCTCAAGGCGGGACCGTGCGCAAACTCCAGCAGATGGCGCTCACACCGGCCTCGGCGCACGGTCTCAATCAGCGACTGACCTACGAGAACTACGTCGTCGGCTCCTCCAACCGCTTCGCCCACGCCGCCTCGCTCGCCGTCGCCGAGCACCCCGGCGGCAAGTTCAACCCGTTCTTCGTCCACGGCGGCGTCGGCCTCGGCAAGACCCATCTCATCCACGCCATCGGTCACCGCGCACTCGCCGAGAACCCGGAGCTGACCATCGTCTACGTCTCGTCGGAGACCTTCACCAACGACCTGATCAACGCCATTCGCGCCCAGCGGATGGAGGAGTTTCGCGCCCGCTACCGGACGATCGACATCCTGATGATCGACGATATCCAATTCATCGCCGGCAAGGAGAGCACCCAGGAAGAGTTTTTTCACACCTTCAATGCGCTCTATCAGAGCGGCAAGCAAGTCGTCATCAGTTCGGACAAGCCACCCCGCGCCATCGCCGCGCTCGAGGACCGGCTGCGCTCCCGCTTCGAGGGCGGTCTGATCGCCGATGTCCAGCTCCCCGACTACGAGATGCGGACCGCCATCCTCCGCTCGAAAGCCGAGGAGCTGCGCATCGCGATCCCTGTCGATGTCCTCGAGTACGTCGCCCATCGCGACCAGACCAACATCCGCGAGCTGGAGGGCGCGCTCAACAAGATCCTGATGACGGCCGAACTCTACGGTCGCACCCTGACGCTACAGCTGGCGATGGATGCGTTGACCGACGCCGCGGTCACGCAGCGCCGCTCGACACTGACCAGCGCCGAGGTCCTCGACGCCGTCAGCGGCTACTACGGCGTGCCGGCGAAGGACCTGCTCGGCCGGCTGCGCAAGCGCGACATCGTCCTGCCACGCCAGGTCGCGATGTTCCTGATGCGCGAGGCTACCGACGGCTCGCTGGTCGACATCGGCCACGCTCTCGGCGGCCGCGACCACACCACCGTCATGCACGGCATCGAGAAGATCGAACGCGAGCTGGCCACCGACACCACTCTCCGCGGCCAGGTGATGGCCATCCGCGAGACCCTCCTGACAGGGGCCAAGCGGTAGGGACAACGTGGCTTGGCCGCTCTGTTCGCCCTCCGACACCCGTCGATGGAGCCAGTACATATCGACTGGTAGGGGCGGACCCGTGTGTCCGCCCTCGATGGCGGTCGACTGGTGACGACGTTTCCGACGATTTTAGCCACCACGATTCATGTCGGCCCGCCCCTATCAGGTTGTCGTTCCCAAAAAATCTGCGGTGAGGCCAGCCAGCAGAGCACTCCTGTCGCATCGCATCCTGTCAGGCTAAAATCAGCGGCCAATGCCGAGACGATGCCGGGCACTCTCCTAGTCCCCTATCCCCTACGGAACGGAGGCGGACGCCATGACCACGACGACCATCGACCGTGCGGTCGAGACACACGCATCGGCCGCACCGGCCGCTACGCCGTATCGGGTCTCAGTTGACGAGTACATGACCTTTCGCCGGCAGGGGTTCCTCGTCGTCCGCGGGTTGCTCGGTGCCGGGGAGATCGGCGAGCTGCGAGCGCACACCGAGGATCTGATGCAGGGCCGGTTGCCCGAGCAGCAGGGCTCGGCACTCGGTACCCGCGATCCTGACAAGGACTCCGGCGTCACAGTACAGGCACTGGCCGCGCCACCAGCCCACCTCTCGCCCGACGAGAAGGCGAACTACTTCCTGCGCATCCACATGCTGCACCGCCAGCTTGAACTGCACGAGCGCTATCTGCTCCATCCGCGCGTGCTCGACGTCCTGCAAGCGTTGATCGGGCCGGATGTGCTCGCCCTCCAGTCGATGCTCTTCCTCAAGCCGCCGGGCAAACCGGGTCAGGGCTGGCACCAGGATTCGTATTACATTCCGACCCACCCCGACTCGCTCTGCGGCGCCTGGATCGCCGTCGACGACTGCGACGAGTGGAACGGGGCGATGTGGTTCGCTACCGGCAGCCAGCACGAACCGGTCTACCCGCCGAAGCAAGGCTACGGCTACGGCACCCGTGAGTTGAGCGGCATCGAATCGGTCGACGGCGTCAGCAACCCCAACGACGAGGAGAACGACCTCACAAGGATTGCGGACCGCCACCCGCACTTGCTGGTCGCCGCGAAGGCGGGCGATGTCGTCTTCTTCGGCGGCCACATCCTGCACCGCAGCAAGCGCAACGCGACGACCGACCGCTACCGCCGCTCGTTCGTCGGCCACTACTGCAACGCCCGCTCGTTCACCCAGTGGGGCGCGGACGAGACAGTCGGCACAGTCGACCCAGACACCCTGATATCGAACAGCTCGCACATCC
>JACDBO010000192.1 GCA_013694885.1 Chloroflexia bacterium
CCTTCAGCCGGGCCGCCACGGCGCGGATCGCCTGTGGTGGCTCGCTGCGTCGCGGCCAGTCGCCCAGCTCCGCCAGCCAGCGCTCGGCGCTCGGCGTCGTCGAGGCGACCGAGAAGTCGTCGGCCAGGACCACCAGGCCCGGCCCCTCGGACCCCGGTTCGGCTCCCGCGTCGATCAGCAGGGCGGTGCGTAGCCCTTCGGCCATGTGAGAGGCGATCTGCCCCAGGAAGGCTGCCTCCGCGGCTGTGAAGCCCGGGCCCAACAGCTCCCTGTGCAGACACACCACGCCCCAGGTCACGGGACCGACCCGCAACGCCGCCCGCAGCTCGTCGCCGAAGCCCATGGGGGCCAGTATCTCGCGGTACCGCAGGCTGCGCTCGGGCTCCCCCTGCGTCGCCTCGTACAGTCCCTGGACGGGCTGGGCGGCCCGGGCGAGGTGGACGAACTTGTTGACGTCGTCGTGCAGGAACTCGTTGGCCAGGAGAGCGGGGGTCGCGTACTCGGGTATCTCTTCCACGACTGAGCCGGTGAACAGCAGCGTCGCCGGATCAACGGTGGCGAAAAAGTGCGCGTCCACCGGGACGACCGTGCGCAACCGCCGCAGCGCCTCGACCCGGAGCGTGCGGGAGTCCAGCCCGGCATGACACAGGCGCACGATCTCCTGCTGGGCTTGCCTCCTCGCTCTGTCCCGGTCCATCTCGCCCTCCTGCCGACGTCGCCATTGTAGGCGCCGGGACCGGCCAAAGAAATACCAGACTCGTGGTATGGACCGAGGGCGGCCCGAGGCGCATCGTTGGGCGAGGCGGCCGGCAGGCGCCGTATCGCTGAGCAAACAAGGAGGAATGACGATGTCCGCAGAGGAGCACAAGGCGTTGGTGCGTCGGTTCGTGGAGGAGTTTTGGAGCGGTGACAACCTCGCCGCTGCGGACGAGCTGATGGCCACCGACGCGGTCGTCCACGAGCCCGTCGTCGGCACCCCGGCCGATCTCAAGTCGGTCGCCGGCGCAATCCGGGCCGCCTTCCCCGACTGGCACTCCACGGTCGAGGAGATGATTGTGGAAGGGGATCGCGTGGTCGAGCGCTGGACGGGGCGCGGCACCCACCGGGGCGAATGGCAGGGGATCCCGCCCACAGGAAGGCGAGTCGCGGTGCCGGGGGTCGTCTTCTACCGTATCTCGGGCGGCAAAATCGTCGAGTTCCGCGGCCGGTTCGACCGGATGAGCCTGATGGAGCAGCTCGGCGTCGCTCCCAGCACGGCCACGTCGTCGCCGTAGTGGCCGTCCACCATGCCCTCCGCACCGACCGGAGACGGGAAACGCTTTTCCGAATGAGTCGCCCAAGGGCTTTTCAACAGGCCGAGCTGTGTTCGCGTTGGCCATGAGCTGATGTGGAAGGGTCAGTTGGGGGCTAGGCAAGCTAATCTGGGCGGACTCTTGGGTCGAGGCAGTTTGCGCCGGGCCGGGGATGCTACAGTCCCCGGCCCTTCCTTGTGTCGCTGTGTCGCTTCGGCTGCATGGTCGCCTTGCTTGGCTATTCTTGAGATGAGTGCTAGCGAGCGTTTGGCGAGCCCTCGATCAGCGAGGGCTGATCCATCTCTTTCGGGGCGACGAGCCGCAGAAGGTCGAGCACGGTGGTGCCCACGGCGCTCAACACACCGTCGCGCCGCAGCGCGGCGTGGCGCAGCGGGTGATCGTCGGGCGCAACGAGGACGACCGGGACCGGGTTGGTGGTGTGGGCGGTCATCGGTCCGCCCGTCTCATGGTCGATCATCTGCTCGGCGTTCCCATGGTCGGCGGTGACGAGGGCGACACCGCCTGCCCTCAGCACCGCCGCCGCCACCTCGCCCAAGGCGCGGTCCGCCGTCTCCACGGCCGCGATCGCCGCGTCGATGACGCCGGTGTGGCCGACCATGTCGCAGTTCGCGTAATTGACGATGATGAAGGCGAATCGCCCGGAGCCGACCGCTTCAACAACCCCTTCGGTGACGCCCGCGGTGCTCATCTCTGGTTGCAGATCGTAGGTGGCGACCTTCGGCGAGGGGACGAGAACCCGCTCCTCGCCGGGGAACGGCTCTTCCCGGCCACCGTTGAAGAAAAAGGTCACATGGGCGTACTTCTCGGTCTCCGCCGTGTGCAGCTGGGCGAGGCCGGCCTCGCTGACGACCCGTGCGACCGGGTGGACGACCTCCAACGGTGGAAAGGCGACCTCCACTGGCAGCCCCGATTCGTAGGGCACCATCGTCGCGACATGGAGATCGCGCGGTCGCGCGCCCCGGTTGAAGCCGTCTAAATCCGAGAGTGCCAGGGCGCGGCTGAGCTGACGGACGCGATCGGCACGGAAGTTGAAGAGGATCACGCTGTCGCCGTCCCCGATGGTTGAGGAGTGCCCGTTCGCGGAGGCGATCACGGTCGGGACGATGAACTCGTCGGTCACGTCCTCGGCATACGAGCGTTCGATCGCCGCGCTCGCCGAGTCGGCCGTCGCCCCGGTGCCGTGGACGAGCGCGTCGTAGGCCGCTTGAGTCCGCTCCCAGCGGTGGTCGCGATCCATCGCGTAGTAGCGACCCATCACCGTACCAATCCGGCCGGCACCGGCGGCGGCAATGCGCTCTCCCAGGTCCCCCACAAACCCGGCGCCGCTCGGCGGCGAGGTGTCGCGGCCGTCCGTGATCGCGTGGATGACGACCCGGCCGGCGCCGCGTTCCGCCGCCAGCGCGAGCAGGGCGTCGAGGTGGCGGATGTGGCTGTGCACGCCGCCGTCGCTGAGGAGTCCGATCAGGTGCAGGG
>JACDBO010000195.1 GCA_013694885.1 Chloroflexia bacterium
GTGGGGACGTTCTCCGTACGTTGGGGTGGGGACTACGTAGGTATGCCTGGCTGGCCACCCTGTTCGTGGTCGGGCTCGGTCTCGTCCTGCCCCTTCTGCTCAACCGGGCAGCCGACGAATACGAGGCACAGGCGCAGATCGGGCCTGTCGGGCAGTTGAGTCTCCCGAACCTGGACCCCTTGCCGCGGCTCGCTGAAACGGTGTTCAACAACGGCGCGGTCGCGGACGCCGTACGGCAGTTCCTGCGCCTGCCCACATCCGCGGCCGTGGTTCCCGAGCGCGTGGAGTTGGTGGCGGGGCAGGACAACATTGTCTTCACCGTTCTCGCTCGCGGCGCGAAGCCGGACTCCGCGAGGCGCTTGGCCAACCTAGCGGCGACCACGTTCACCACAGAACTGAACAAGTACGCGCGACCAGTTGGCAAGTTCGCCATCAAACGCTTGGCCGATACCCCGGCGCGGCCCGTTCCGAAGTTGGCTGGAGCTGCTTCCCTCGTCATCGGTGTGATAGCCGGGCTTGTCGCTGGCATCGGTGCCATCACGTTACTGCTTGCCTGGCGGCGACCCGTCGTGGACGTGACAAGCGCTGAGAACGCCACCGACAGAGCCGTTCTCGGCCGGGTCCGGCTCGGTCACACCCACGGATCCAGCGAGGATGGCACCGGTATCGCGCCGGTGTGCCGTCGACTGCTCGCCAACCCCGGTGATCTGATCCTGCTCGCGGGTTCACCAAGGGCCAGCCATGAGAGACACCAGTTGGCGTCCTTGATGTCGACCATCCTGGGAAAGGTCCGGCACGTGCGTGTGGTGCCGGGAGGCGAGATGGACACGGTCCCCGCCTCGTTGCCGGGGCAGGAGACGAGTTCTGGCGAGGACGATGCCCGGCCAGCACTCATCATCGTCGACGGGCCGACACCTGAGGAGGTGGCAACGCGTCCCGACACCGCCATGATGGTGTTGGTCGTCGAGGAGGGAATCGGCCTAGCTTCGTTGCGAAGAAGCGCCGAGCAGCACCTTGACGGCGGACCGGCGGGGCTGGTTCTCGTGAAGAGCCCCGGGTGGTACCAGCGCATCCGGTCGAGGTGGGCACGCTCCGAGAAGGCCGTCGTCCTCGAGCCAGACCACATCAAGGAGTTCGTGCCTGCCGACGGTAGTGGCCTATGGCGCACGGCGTGGCTGCTAACCGGCAACGCGCACGGGGCCGATGAGCTGGTGCAGACGGCTCTGTCGAAGAATCGGCGGAGATGGCCGCAGCGCACGTCTGAAGTGACATGGGACGGCGCTGACGAGGGCGACGTTCGGCGAGCGCTCGTCAGCGCGTACACCCGGGGCCGGCGCTGGAAGTGGCGTGGAGAGGCCATGAGTGCCCTGTTGTCAGCCGGGGCTGGCCCCCAAGAGGCCGACCTGGCCGAGGCCGGGCACGCCGTGATGGCGGCACTCGACAGGTTGACTCGAGCCGAACGGACCGTCGTCGTACTCCGGTCCTTCGACAGCCTGACCGAGGAACAGACCGCCGAAGCGCTCGGGTGCAGCGTGGATAGCGTCAAGAACCTTCTCTCGAGCGCCATGGCCACGTTGCGCTCCTCACCCGGACTGCAGCACCTGGATGCAGCGTCCACGCACCAGCTGTGAAGGAGCCCGAGGCCGAGCGAGACCTGGCGCGTATGCGCGCTCTGTTCGGCGCGGTGGCTCCGGAAGCCCCAGACCCGTCGATGCGCGAGACCGAGCGAGACATGGCGCGCATGCGCGCACTGTTAGGCGAGACTGCTCCGGAACCGCCGGATCCCTCGACACTTGCGGACGCGGTTGTCCGGCGGGAGAGGCTGGATCGCCAGCGCAAGGGCGGGCTCGCTACTGTCGCCGTCGCCGCGGTGGTGGTGGCGGCAATAATCCTGCCGACGTTGTTTGACACCGGCTCAGGCACCGGTGACAGGCGAGGCGCTGACCCGACGGCCCCTACCCCCACCGGCAGCACGAGGGCGTCCTATCTGGCAGCTCCGTGCCCGAACACGCCCGTAAACCTCAGCGAACCACCGCCAGACCTGGACCTGACCAGAACGATTCAGGCCGACCCCGTCTTGGTGCGGCTGTGCACCGCGGTCATCGACAGTGACGTGCAGCCGGGCTGGGTAGCACCGATCGACCCCCTGGTGATGGGCGTGGGCGGGTTCATGGAGCAACTTCGGGATGTCCCGGAGACCGGTCAGAACGACTGCGCGACGACCTCTACCTTGCCCAACCCGTATCTGCTGAACGTCCAGTACGCCGACGGTCGGGAAGAGTCCCTGGGGGTCTTCCACGGGTGTCAGGAGGTCATGGTCGCCGGTCGGCCGCTCCCTGGCGCGGCCGTGCGGAACGTCTTATTCGTCGCCTTGGCGAAGCAGCGCGAAGAGATGAAGCCTCCCGCTGGGCTGAGTCTGGATCTGCCTCCATGCGTCGATGATCAGGGAAACTATCCAGACATCGCGACCAGCCCCGGGC
>JACDBO010000214.1 GCA_013694885.1 Chloroflexia bacterium
GCCAACGGCAGCAATCGCCAGTAGTTGGGGTCAGGCCACGGGATGTGGACAAACTGCTGGATGATGGCGTGCGGGTTGTGCTCGCGGATCATGCCGGCGCAGAGGTAGAGATGATAATCCTGCAGCATGATGACCGGCTCCGCCTCACACTGGTTGCAGGCGGCGAGAATCTCGTCGGCAAACATCCGGTTGACCGCTACGTAGCCATCGTGCCAGGCCGCCCAGGTCTCGGCGGTAATATCCGGCGTGCGCGGCGTATCCCACAGGTAGTGCTGCAAGAACCAGAGCAGGGGATTGCTGATGACGTTGTAGTACTGGTGGTAGGCCTCCGGCGACGGCACCACGTAGCGCAAGCGGAACCTGCTGCCCGGGCCGCGCGGGGTGATCAGCGTCTCGCCGGCTTCGGCCGCGGCCTTGGCGCGGTCCCGATCACCATCGGTCATTGCCGCGGCGATCCAGATGGCCTGCTCGCTCCGCAACACGGCGCCGATGGCGGTCACCAACCCACCACTACCCTGCCGGGACGTGAAGCTGCCGTCGTCACGGGTCGTGAAGGTGACCGGCCCCCGATTCGAGGCGACGATGATCTGGCGCTCGGTGAAGACCTGCTCGACCATCCGCTCGTCGGTCGTCGGCCGCTCCCCGTCGGCGCCGCGCGTCGTTGCCTCGGCCGTCTGCGTCGTCACGGGACCTGCCTCCTGCTCATGCCGCTGCGTTGCCCGGATTATGCCTGAACACCGCAAGTGACGCGCCCCGCGTTGGGGACGCCATGACCGGCCCGAGGGCACCGGGCCGGTCTTGACGCACGGGCGATAGCGGAGGTTACGCCTTTTGGACTGGATACCCCGCTTCGTCGAGCGCACCCTCGATCTGGCCGAGTGAGACACGATCCGGGTCGTAGGCGATACTGATCTGCTTGCTCTCGGCGTCAGCCGATACCCGATCGACCCCGAGCTCCTGGAGGGTCTCTTGCACTGTGGCGACACAGTGCGCGCATGAGATATCGGGGGCGATCAGTGTGATTTGCTGCGTAGACTCTGCCATGATTTCCTTCCTCGTCGTGGTGATGGGCAACTGCGTTCCCCGTTCAGATCGCGGCGGCGCCATCCGTCACGTGAGTATCATTGTACCCCACCGGGGTATCGGGTGGGGTCGGCGCGAGCCCAGAGCGAGACGGAGGACGGCCCGATCAGTTCGCGCGGTACATGGGCATCGTGCGGGCGGCGCTCGGCGAGTGGCGAGCTGACTCCCGCAACAAGGGAGAGGAGCGGCAACGGTGAGTACCTTCCCGAACGGGTTTCTGTGGGGCGCGGCGACGGCGGCGCACCAGATCGAAGGCGGCAACACAAACTCGGACAGCTGGGTGCTCGAGTACACACCCGGCACGATCTTCCAGGAACCGAGCGGCGATGCCTGCGATCACTACCGCCTCTTCCGCGACGACATCCGGCTCCTCAAAGAATTGGGCCTCAACGCCTACCGCCTCTCGATCGAGTGGGCCCGGGTGGAGCCGGCCGACGGCTTTATCTCGGATGCGGCGCTGCGCCATTACTACGACGTGCTGGAGCTCTGCCACGACTGCGCGCTGACACCGATCGTCACCCTCCACCACTTCACGAGTCCCCGCTGGCTGATGAAGCAGGGCGGCTGGGGCGGATCGGAGACGCCGGCCCGTTTCGCGGACTACGCGCGGGCGGTGATGGAGGCGCTCGGCGCCCAGATCCCCTATGTCTGCACGATCAACGAGGCGAACATCAACACCATCCTCGCGCAGCTGGGCTTCGGACTGTACATGGACGAAGCGCCCGCGACGACGGCGGCGCCGGTCGGTATCGGCGAGGGGCTGGCCGAGGCGCGGTCCGCCGTCTCGGCGTGGTGGGAGGCCTGCGCGCGTGAAATGAACACCACCCCCGATCAACTCAAACCGGCGAACTTCTCTACACCGGCCGACGTAGAGCCGCCGCTAATGGCGGCCCACGTCCAGGCGCGGCAGGCGATCAAGGCCGTCCGTCCCGAAACGCAGGTGGGCATCACGCTGGCGCTGCACGACTGGCAGGTCCTGCCCGGCGGTGAGGAACAGGCCGCGCGTCTCAAGCACGACGCCTTCGAGAAGTGGCTGCCGACCCTCGCGGACGACGACTTCCTCGGTGTGCAGAACTACACCCGGCAGCGCATCGGCCCCGAGGGTGTGCTGCCGGACGAGGAGGGGGTCGAGTTGACGCAGATGGGTTACGAGTTCTACCCGGAGGCGCTGGAAGGCATGATCCGCCAGGCCGCCGTCGCCGGTCTGCCGATGATCGTCACCGAGAACGGCGTCTCAACCGAGGACGACAGCCGCCGCGTCGCCTTCATCGACCGCGCCGTCACCGGGGTGGAGCGCTGTCTGGCCGACGGTCTCGACGTGCGCGGCTACCTCTACTGGTCGGCTCTGGACAACTTCGAGTGGGCCCTCGGCTACCGTCCCAAGTTCGGCCTCATCGCCGTCGACCGTGCCACGCAGCAGCGCTGGGTCAAGCCGAGCGCCCACCACCTCGGTCAGATCTGCCTGCACAACGGGCCGTTCGAGTGATAGCGCACGGATGAGTCAGCACTCACTCCTCATGTTCCGCATCATGTCGAGCATGGTGTCGGCTCGGCCGCGTGTTGAACCCTCCCCGTACCAGGTGCGCAGGTAGCCCTCCATCTCGGTGATCTCGGCCGATTGGTCGGCAATGATCTCGGCCGCCAGGTCCTTGAGCTCCTGATGTTGGGCCGTGGCCAGGGCGTCCTGGGCCATATCGATCGCCAGCTGATGGTGGGGGATCATCATCCGCAAGAACATGCGGTCGCGGGCCTGGTCGCCCATCATGCC
This sequence comes from Chloroflexia bacterium, assembly GCA_013694885.1. Lineage (GTDB taxonomy): Bacteria > Chloroflexota > Chloroflexia > Thermomicrobiales > UBA6265 > JACDBO01. The sequence continues at coordinate 2,852 of JACDBO010000214.1, forward strand.
CCCGTTCCCCAT
>JACDBO010000225.1 GCA_013694885.1 Chloroflexia bacterium
CGCGCGAGTGGAGCAAGCTCCAGCGTGGCGCCGCTCGCCGCCGGCGCCACGATGCCGCGGATGCGCCGCAGTGGAAAGTAGAACGTGATCGCGAGTCCGCCCACGAGCAGGAATGAGGCCAGATAGAAGATCGGGAGACCGGGGTTATAGGCAACCTGGAGCACGGTGAAGCGTCGCTCGCGCACGAACTGGACGGTGAGGTCGCCGACGCGCGCCGCTTGGCCCTGACTGACGACCGCCGTCGGTGATTGGGCGTCGGCGGCGAGCCCGAGCGGCGAGGCCTGGATCCAGAGCTGCCCACTGGCGAGCCGAAGCTGATCGAGTGCGGGCGCGTTCACCGGGTCAGTATCGGGCGCCACGAGGGTAAGCTGTGTCCCAGCCAGCGGAAGTCGCAACGTGCCCGCCGGAGCGTCGGGGTTCGCCCGCAGTTGATAGATGCCGAGATCGACGGAGTCCGCGTAGAGCAGGGTGCCGGCCGCGTCGGTGATCCGCAGCTCGGCGGCGTTCCCGAAGCTCGACTGGTAGAACGTGGTCGACCCGTGGGTCAACGGGTTGTTGACCGTGATCGAGCCTCGCTCGACCTGGTCGCTATCGTCGTAGACGACAACGTCACTTCGGTAGTCTTGGGCGATCCCGAGTTCGCTGTACGAGTCGGCGAAGCGTTCGAGTTCGACACTCAGTCCGGTGCCGTGGCCGACATCCCGGATCGACCCCTCGGGGACGATGAACTCGGTGTCGCGGAATCCGTAGCGGGCGCCGACGATGCCGCCGACGAGGATCAAGATTAGCGCCAGGTGGAACGGGAACGTGCCCAGCTTGCCGTATCGGTTCCGATCGGCATAGAGGTGGGTCTCGGGCCCAACTTGCTCGGTGATCACGCGGAGTTTGCGGGCGCGCAGCGTCTCGACGATGGTGGCCGAGAGGCGCGCTGGATCGTCTCGGCTCGTGAATGTTGCGGCGGTCTCCGCGCCGCGGAGAAAACTGTGCGTTGTCCGTACGGTCGGGTGGGAGATCGCCTGCCAGATGCCGGGTACCCGGTTGACCGTGCAGACGGCGATGGCGATGGCGATGAGGGTGAGCACCGCGATGAACGGCAGCGAGTGAAAAACATCCCACGCGTACCAACGGTCGACGATGGGCTGCACCGCCGGGATCATCTGACCGATCCCGTGCGGCACGTCGCTGCCGCGCAGCGTCCCGACGAGCACCAGCAGCGCCAGCACAATGATCTCGAAGACCGCCGCCCGGACCGAACAGAAAAACCGCCAGATGCGGTCCACCCCCGCTTCGAGCGGCGAGCGACCAGTCGTCGTCTGTGCGGTGAACTCAGCCATGCGGTGTGGTCCCGCGAAGAGATAGAGGATAGAGGATAGAGGACAGAGGATAGTGTGTCGCCAGGGCCCCATAGGGAGTTCGTGCCGGACAATCGTGCCGACGTGATGGGTGCAACCCCTGTCCTCTAGTCATAACGTCGGTTCCCAGGGCGTCCAGGGGGCGATGCGGACGATCTCGGCGAAGATCCGCTGGTAGATGCCGAGGAGCATGATGGCGCCGACACCGAGCATCACCGCGCCGCTCACCGTCGTGACCATCCTGAGCCGGCCATTGAGCCGGCTCAGGACCGCCGGTGCGGACCCGAAGGCCAGCGCGACGAGCAGGAACGGGACCCCGAGCCCCGCCGCGTAGCCACCGAGCAGCAGCGTGGCCCGCTCGATGCTCCCCTGGCCGGCGGCCATCGTCATAATCGCGCCGAGAATCGGTCCGACACAGGGCGACCAACCAGCCGCAAACGTGACCCCGACCAGGAACGAGGACGGCAAACTGCCCGGCGAAGTCCACTTCGTGTGAAGCCGTCGCTCCCGATTTAGCCCCGGGATGCGCACTAGCTCGACCTGATGCAGCCCCAGCAGGATCAGGAGCCCTCCTCCCAGGCGAACGAGCCATACGTCGTTGCGAGCAACAACGTCGAATGTTCCCGCCATCGCGCCGGCGGCTCCGAGTGATGCGCCGAGGGCAACGAAGATCAGCGAGAAGCCAAGCACGAAAGACACGGCGTTGAGGACGACGCCCTGCCGCGTCCGATCGACCGGTTCGTCCATCGTCGCCCCCGCGATGTGGGCGAGGTAGATCGGCACCAGCGGCAACACGCATGGCGAAGAGATCGAGAGCATGCCCGCGAGAAAGGCCGCCAGAATGGTGACGTCGGTGCCCATAACGGAGCAACCGTACCACCGGCGGGAATCAGGCGTCAATTCACCTCCAGCTTAGGGTGCGGCATGGATGCGGCACTCCGGTTCGTCGCCACCGGATCGGCCATACTAGGACGATCATGGCGTCTGATTCGATGCGCGACCGGCTCTATACGACGGAGGCAATCGTCCTCTCCCGACTCGACTATGGGGAGGCTGATCGGATCCTCACGCTCTTCACGCCGAGTCGTGGAAAGCTCAACGCCATCGCCAAGGGCGCGCGCCGGCCGAAGAGCCGGGCTGGTCCGCATCTCGATTTCCTGGCCCGGTGCTCGTTGCAGCTGGCGCGCGGTCGTGAGCTCGATGTCGTCACGTCGGCGGAGACGGTCGAGGCGCACGAAGGATTGCGCGCCGATCTCGCGGCCTTCGGTCACGGTTGTCACTTGGCGGAGGTGGTGCGGCATCTCACGCGGGACCGTCAGGAGCACCGGAGCGTCTACGAACTCTTAGCGGGTTCGTTGACGCTGCTCAACGACGGCGTGGACCCATGGCCGGTGACCCGCCATTTCGAACTGGCGGCACTCTCGGCCTTCGGCTACCAACCGGAACTCTATCAGTGTCTCAATTGCCGTCAGCCCATCGAGGCGGTCCCGAACGCCTTCAGTGCTCAGCTGGGGGGCATTGTCTGCCCTCGCTGCCGAACGATCGATCCCGGCGCCATGCCCCTCTCGGTGAACGCCCAGAAGTATCTGCGGACACTCGACCGCGCGGGGTTGTCCACCGCCGCGCGGCTGCGTCCATCCGAGCAGGAGCGGGTGGAGGTCGAGAGCGTGCTCGGAACCTATCTGCGCACGGTCGCCGAGCGAGACCTCTCGAGCCTCACCATCCTGCGCAGCCTGACCGCGGGGACCGATCAGTTCCCGGACAAGTCAAGGCCGGCGACGACCGCCGCGGTGTGGCCAGAGGATGATCGATCCTCGGTGCGGTGAATTCGTTCCCCGGGAACCAGCCAGCCCGGACTAGTCACCAGCCGGGTGTCGGCCAGCCGCCAGCCTCTCATTTCGAGTCACCCTACGACTGTCATTTCGAGCCGCAGTGATAGTTATCAGCGAGAAATCTCTCGTTCCGGCAAAGCC
>JACDBO010000228.1 GCA_013694885.1 Chloroflexia bacterium
CTGCCGCCGGTCTTGGCGACGAGGGAGACGGGCACGACGATGGACTCGTCTGTCCCGTCGAGGGCGATCACGAGCTCGCTCACCTGGCCGGCATCCTGATCGACTACGATCTGCCGCAGCATCCCGACGCGACCGTCGGCGGCGTAGACGATTCCATTCCGCTCGAACCGGAGCGGATGGTCCCGCCGCAGATAGGCCTCCGGCATCATACCGGCGGCTCCCCCACGCTCCGCCTGTCCCGGATCGTCGGTCGAATCCTGACGTGCCACTGACGCTCCCTTTTGATCTCTTCGACGCGATCGCATCATCGCCGCCTGACCACGAATGGTGGCGGTGTGCGCCGGCGCTTCACCCACAGGACGCCGAGCAACCCGACGAGCGCAATCCCCCACCCGACGCGCATCCTGTCCGCCTCCGGCGCCGGCGCCGACGTCACCACGAGCCGCGTTATCCGACCCGTATTCCCGTCCACGATCAGCTCGGCACGATCGCCACGCACCAGGGTTTCGAGCGTTGAGGCCTGACCATCGCGGACGATCGTGACCTCTGAATCGACCGCGTAGGCGCCCGAGGGAGTCTTGCCGCTCGCATCGACGATGCTGAGCCACATCTCATCGCGGTCAGCCACCGTACCGCGCACCCCGAGCGGTGAAGGTGTCGCCGTCGGCAGCGGGATCGGTGTGGGGGTCGGCCGCGCCTGCTCGGTGGCGATCAACGCCGCCCGCGCCACCGCGGTCATCTCCGCCTCGGCCGTCATCTGGGCTTCGGCGGTCATCTGAGCTTCCGCCGTCTGTTGCGCGTGCAGCGCTTCGGCGGTCATCTCCGCTTCGGCCGTCAGTTGAGCTTCCGCGGTCAACTGGGCTTCGGCGGTCGCCGTCATCTGGGATTGCGCTGTGGCGGTCAGCGCGGCTTCAGCCGTCTGTTGGGCGTCCTGGGTCTGCTGTGCTTGCAGCGCCTGCTGAGTCTGGAGCGCTTCGGCGGTCATCAGCGCCTCGGCCGTCGCCGATGCCCGTGCGTTGCGGATCGCGATACCCTCACCGGTCATGGTGATCCGGGCATTGTCCTGGAGCCACCTGATTTCCCAGCCAGCTGAGAATGTGCTCCAGTCGATTTTTTCTTTTGCTAACCGGGTCATCAGGTCGACGAGTTGGGTCCGCTCCGTGGCGGGGATCGTGAACCCCGCCGCCTTCTCCTGCGCCGCGATCGCCGCGTCGATCTCGCCCTTGCCGGTCAAGCCCTCAGTAACGATCGTCTTCTGCGTCTCGAGCACCACCGTCGTCGCCAGCAGCACGCCATCTGGCTTGCCCGCCGCTTCCAGTGCCTGCCCGATCCGCACCGTCAGGGTCAGCTCTTCGAGCGCCAACCGCTGCCGCGCCTTGCTGGTATCGCCGCTGGCGCACGGCGCGATCTCCCACGATTTGAAGACGCCGGCGAGTGCGGTCATGCCTTGCGCCGGTGCGGCGGTCGGCGCCGCCACGACGAGCGCGGCGTCGCCGATACCCGCCGTGACGAGGGCCATCGCGTAGAGCCCTGGGTTGACGACGGTGATGTTCCGGGTCGTGACGTCGAGTCCGTCGCCGAGCTCACGGCAGGTGAGCGCGGTCGAAGAGTAGGCCGAGGTTATCAGCTCGGGCGCATAGATCCCAGCCATCGCCGCGACGGTGTCCTCGGTCGTGATCTTCTCCACCTTCTCGTCGGCGGTGACTTTGAAGTAGGCGCGCAGCTCTTGCTCTTGCTCGGGACTCAGGCTCTCACCGAGGGTGATAATCCGCTCCTGGTCGGCGGCAAGGCCGCCTCTCGGCACCGCGGTCATCACCACGAGCAGCAGCGCCGCCGCGACCAGGGCGACCATGCCCCACAGTCGTGGGCCGGTCTGACGCCGGTCGATCAGTTCCATCCGTGACGAACCTCCGCACCCGCTCTGGCATCGTCCTCGATGCCCAACCCCCGACGCTGATCTCTGACTGTTAGGCGCCGGCCTCACCGAAGAAGTTCATCATCGAGACGCCGACCGGCCCGAGAATGACGATAAAGAGCGCGGGCAGCATAAAGAAGACGATGAAGGGCATCATCTTGATCGGTGCTTTGCGGGCTTGGGTCTCGGCGGCTTGTCGCCGCTTGGTGCGCAGCGTCTCAGATAGGGTACGCAAAGTCGTGGCGATGCTGACGCCGGTCTTGTCCGCTTGATTGACCGTCGTGCACAGTGCGCCGAGGCTCTCCGACTGGTTCCGGCCCATCATCGACAGCAGGGCCTCCCGTCGCGGCAACCCAGCTCCGATTTCGGTGAGCAAGCGACCGATCTCGACGGCGAGCATCCCCTTGGTGCGCAGTGCCACCTGCTGCAACCCGCCATCCAGACTCAAGCCGCCTTCGACGCAGACCACCAGCAGGTCCAGCGCATCCGGCATGGCGCGCTCGACCTCTTTGGCCCGCTTGCGCGCGATTCGCTTGACGTACATCGTGGGCAACTGAGGGATGGCGAAGATGCACATCACCATGAAGGCGATACCGCTCTGGGTGAGTCCTCGATCCCGGTAGAAATAGATCAGGCTCAACGGAGTGAGCGCAAACAGGAACATCGCCCGAACCAACAGGTAGGTCCCCACTGGCATCGGGTTGCCCGCGTAGTCCAGCAACTTCGCGGCTTTAGACCGGGCCTCCTGTGGAGAGATCCGGTCGGCCAGCTTGCTGACCTGACCCACCCGCTTTTTCTCGGTCAGGATCGCCGTGCGCGTCACCGCCACGGAGCCGGCGGCCGGGGTGGTCGCCGCGATCTCGTGCCGCCCAAGCCGGCTCATCGCGCGCTGCGGCCGCCGCATCACCAGCACGGCCACACCAAAGACCGCCGCGAAGACAACCATCGGAAGCATCAGGTCCATGTTAGTACTCCACCTTCGAGACGGCCGTCGAGAGCAAGAAGCCGATCAGCGACCAGGTCATCGAGAAGGCGATCATGATCTGACCGATCAACTCGCCGAGCATGACCTGGCGATAGCTCGGCGTTGTCATCAAGAAAAAGGCCAGCAGCCCAAGCGGGAAGAGCCCGATCACGTAGCTGGAGACACGCGGGCCCGTCGTGATCGCCATGACTTCCGCCCGGATGCGCCGGCGCTCGCGCACGGTATCGGAGATATTCTCCAGCACTTCAGCCAAATTGCCACCGACCGAGCGCTGCACGGTGACCGCAGTCACGAACATGTCCAGGTCGTAACTGGGGATACGCTCGGGAAGCTCCTGGAGGGCATCAGCCGCGGGCGTCCCGAGATTGATCTTTTCCAGAACCTTGCCGAACTCCTCCCGCATCGGATTCGACATCTCCCTGCTGACTGATTCCATCGCCTGCAAAAACCCGTACCCGGCCCGCAGCGCCCCGACCATCAGATCGATTGCTTCCGCGAGCTGCCCATCGAACGCCTTCAGGCGGCGCTTCGCCGTCATGATCACGTACATCCGCGGCAGGATGAGGCCGAGGGGGATCACGGGGATCGCGAAGACCAGCACTCCGGTCACTTGCCGGACGATCAGAAACCCGCCCGCCGCCAGCAGCACGCGGCCGAAGAGATACGGCGTCACCGTCAGCTTGATATTCGCGCGTGTCAACTCAGCGGCCGCCGTCTGGGCGGGCTTGAACCGCTTCAGCACTGCATTCCAGGGGCCGATGACGCTGTAGCGATGCTCCTTGAGGACATTGCGATGCTCGAACCGCTTCGAGTTTTTCACCTCGACCGCGACCGCATGCTCATCGAGCCGCCGCCGCTTCTGCGCGTCGCCCCGGCCCGTGACCGACGAAATCAGAAACACAACCGCAAGCACGCCGGCAAAAACGGCCACTGTGAGGATGATCGGATCGTTCACTGCTGCCTCTCCCGCCGCACAACCACTGCTTTCACCCGCTGTCTCGCCGCGTCGACCCTCACCGGGCGTGCGCCAGAAACCTTGATGTCTAATTCGCTCCACTCATAATCAGATGGACACAGCGCCGAGGGCCACCACCGCCGAACAGACTCCGAGCGGTGCGCTGCGCAGTGTGCCGAGGGATCGCCACCCATCGACACCACTGTGCATAAGCGTACGACCCAGTGTCCTCGGCAGCCATGAGCGCTTTCCCGTATCGGGATTGGGGGATATCCCTTACCGCGTCGGTTCGACTCAGATCGCGCCATACCCCGTCCGGAAGATCTCCGGCGGCAGGTAGTAGCCGTGTCGTTCGAGCCGGTCGGCGAAGACCGGGCGGATACCGCTCGGTTGGATATCGCCGATGATCTTTCCTTCGCTATCGACGCCGCGCTGTTCGAACATGAAGATGTCGTGCATGGTGATCACGTCGCCTTCCATGCCGACGATCTCCGTCAGATGCGTCACCCGGCGCGTGCCATCCATCAACCGTTGGAGCTGCACGACGACGTTGATCGCCGAGGAGACCTGGTCCCGGATCGCCTTGACCGGCAAGTCCAGGTTGGCCATCAGGACCATGTTCTCGATTCGGGAGAGCGCGTCGCGCGGGGTATTGGCGTGGACCGTCGTCAGCGAGCCGTCGTGGCCGGTGTTCATCGCCTGGAGCATGTCGAACGCTTCGCCGGCGCGGCACTCCCCGACGATGATCCGATCCGGGCGCATTCGCAAGGCGTTGCGCACCAGGTCGCGCTGGTGAACGAGTCCGCGCCCCTCGATATTGGCCGGGCGCGTCTCCAGGCTTACCCAGTTGTCCTGATGGAGCTGGAGCTCCGCCGGGTCTTCGATACTGACGATGCGCTCACCATTGTTGATGTACGACGACAGCACGTTGAGAAACGTCGTCTTTCCGGTGCCGGTACCGCCGGAAACCAGGATATTCAACCGACTGGCGACGCATGCGCGCAGCATCTCGACCATCCCCGGCGACAGTGTCCCGAAGCGGATCAAGTCCTGATCGGTGTATGGTTTTTTCGAGAACTTTCGGATAGTCACCGACGGTCCGTGGATCGCCAGCGGCGGGATGATCGCGTTAACGCGCGAGCCATCCGGCAGGCGCGCATCCACCATCGGCGACGACTCGTCGATGCGCCGGCCCAGCGGCGAGACGATCTTGTCGATCAAGCGCAGCACATGGTCGTCGTCGCGGAAGGTGCGCTCCGAGAGGTGGACCGTGCCGGCCTTCTCGTAAAACACGCGGTCCGCCGAGTTGATCATGACCTCGGTCACCGAGTCGTCGTTGAGCAACGGCTCGATCGGTCCGTAGCCGATGATCTCGTCGGCGACCTCCCGCATGATGATCAACTCATCGGCGCGGGAGACATTGGTCCCCTCCTGTGAGATGAGCAGCGCCACCGCGTCCTCAACGGCCCGCCTCGCTTCATCCGGCTCCAGATCAGCGCTGAGCCGGCTGGGGTCCAGCTCTCGCAACAGCCGGTCGTGGATACGGTGTTTGAGTTCGATCGCCTCGCGGCTCAACGACACCCGCGGTCGATCGGCGACCAACTCCTTTTCCGGGGGTGGCGCCACCGCGATGCTCGTCTCCGGCGTCGGTAGTGGCCTCAGGCCGGATGGCGGCCGCTCCGCCACCGCGGTTCCGTTCTTGTTACCTAAGCGGCGACTGAGTACGCCGCGATCACGCAGGACCATGGCCCCGACCTCCTGGAAATACGATGTTCACGCGGTCGGTGCTAATCACCCGCCGACTCCCGGCGCCGCGCCAGTGGCAATTCCACTACTGGCCCGTCGCCATGATGACGCGTGACCCCGTTGCCCGTATCCGAGCGCGTAGGAACAGGAAACTCTGCGACACCATCATGCCCAACCGTTCCGAACCCTTCAGCGTCCCGCATTGCCACGACACTCGCCGGCACCGGCGGTCGGTCCGTGGGCACCGGTTGGCTCTCTCCCACCGCCAACGGCGTCCGACCGGTACTGACCTGCTCCGCGCGCTGTTTGCGCCCGAAGACGCCAAAGCGCCGCCGCTGCTTCTTCGGAAGTCCAAGCAGGACACGCCCGAGTTCGAGAAACGCTTGACCGACCTCGGTCTTCGGGGCAGACATGACCACCGGCGTCCCCAGCGAAATCCCCCTGGAGACGACGGGGTCGGCCGGGATCTGGGCGAAGATGGGGTACTGAAGCACCTCTTCGATCTCGGCGATCGAGACCTCGCTCTTCTTCTTGACTTGATTGACGATCAGCTTGACCTTGTCCCGCGAATATCCCCACTCTTGCATCAGCGTCAGCAACGCTTTCGTGCGCCGCACGCACGGCACCTCGGGGACGACCACGACCAGCACCATAGTTGCCAGGTCCATCGCTTTCAACGAGACCGGTTCGAGTTGGGCCGAGGTGTCGGCCACGACGTAGTCGTGAGTTGCGGCCAGCGCCTCCAGTATGCGCCCGGCTTGCTCCTCACCGATGTTCTCGGAGCCGACGGGGGTCGCCGGAGCGGCCAACAGCCTGACGCGCGACGGGTGATCGGTCAGGTAGCTGTGAATCTGCTGGAGGTCCGCCTGGCCCATCTCGTTGGCGGCATCTTCGATGGTCCGGGTCGGGACCAAGTCGAGCATCACCGCGTCGTCGCCGAACTGCAAGTCCAGGTCGACCATCGCGATGTGCTGCCGAGTCTGCTCCGCCAAGGCCAGCACGAGGTTGGTCGCCACTGTCGACTTGCCGATCCCACCCTTGACCCCGGTGACGGTGATGATCGTCCCGCCACGAGTGGTGCCCTGGCCCTGCTCCACGACCGTCCGCCGCGCCTCCTCGACCCGCCGCAGATTCAGGATCGTCTGGTGCAGTTCCTCCGGTGAAACCGGGCGCACCAGATAGTCGCGCACACCGGCGACGATGGCCTTGCGCATCGTCTCGCGGTCGCCCAAACTCGAGATTCCCAGCACCGGCCAGGACCGAGGCCCGACCGCGAGCGTTTCGACGGTGCGCAGGCACCGCGCGACCGGTTCTTCGATCGCGACGACGATCACATCGACATCGAGCTGCTGCGCCCACGTGTAGGCTGCGGCGCCGAATCCACTCTCGCCGACAACCTGCACGTCCCCGAAGCGCAACTGTTCGATCAGCTGGTCGCGGGCTTTCTCGTTATCGTCAACGATCAGAATCTTGATTGGTTGCTCACTCATCGAGCTGTCTCCCCATCGGCCCTACGTCCCCGCGGGCAATGTGTTAGGTCCCCGCGGGGGTAGCCTCTGGTTGACTTGCCGGCGTCGCTGATGCGTCATCCGCCGGCACTACGGTGACCGCGGACATCGGGATCCATCCCTCCACCCGGTCGGTCGTCTGGACGCGGACCCACTCGCCGCGCGTCTCAAGGACCGTTAATCGGTCCCCCCGCGCGACCTCTTTAGTGATGACGCCCGTGTCGCTGGGCTCATCGCGCAACTCGGCCGTCCTGGCGTCGACCGTCGCCGCCGAGGCGGGGCTGACGGCAACCGAGGCCGCGCCCATGCCGTCCTGGGTAATGGTGACGGGCAGGTCCTCGCCACCTTCGAGCAGGATGCCGAACCAGTATTGGGTGCTCGGCGTCGCACTCATCAGCTTGACCGACCCCGTGACCTCGACCGACTCGCCCGGTCTGACGTCGCGACCCAGGCCCCAGCGGTACGGGAACTGCGTTGGGTAGGCACCCTCGACATTGAGCCCCAATCGGTAGGTCCCCGCGTCCGAGACGAACCCGAGCGTGTCGTAGGCGGTACCTTCAGTATAGGTGAAACCAGGGGCGGCGTCTTCGGCCGTCCGCACGGTCTGAGTCGAGACATTCTTGAGCGTGACGCTGAACTCCAGCACCTCACCGACGCTCAACGCGCGCCGTGTAAACTCCGCCTCGGTGATCGCCAAGTCAGTCGGGATCAGCGGCTTGTTGATGTCGTCGAATGCATCACCGACCCCGAACACTCCGTCGGCCGCGGGCACCAGATCGTTGACCGTCGTGTCGCCCGGCGACCGCAATGCCAGGCGCAGCGTCGCGGTCTGCGAGGCGAGCAACAAGCGCTGCGCCTGCTCCGGCGATACAGCCAGCGTCACGCTCCTGGCCTCCGGCCGGGCCACCGCCGCCCCGCTGACCACCGGCGCCGCGCCGGCCACCACGGTGGCATTGGGGTCTGCCGGAACCGGTGTCGGGGTGGGTGCCGCATTGGGATCGACCACGCCAGCATCACCAGACGTCAGCGCCTGGGCAACCGCGAGCACCTCGACATCCTGCACGATGTAGGTGACGGCGTTGATCGTCTCGACCTCGACGACCTTCGGCGGCGCGCCCGGCGTACCTTGCTGCGCCGCACCCATCGACACGTCCGCGAACAGCGCGATCACATCGACCCGATCGCCCGGTTGAATGAGGGCGCCGGCGCCCATAACTTCGTCGTAGGTCACCGAGACGGCGCGCTTGCCGACCGGCACTTCGTACGCGAACGTCTCGCTCTCGCTCAACCCGGTCGACACTTGTTCGGAGAGCCGGGTGGTGAGAACCTGCTCGCCCAAGGCCAGTGGGACCGTCGTCACCTTGCCAACCGCCTCATCCGATACGGTGAGCGCCCGGACGTTTTTGTCGCCGACCGGCACTTGCTTGACGATGACCATGTCGGCGGTGACGGTCGTCTCGGCGGCAATGTCGCGTGCCGCAACAAGCACGTCGGCCATGGGCACGGCGGTCGGCGCTACGATCGTCGGTTGTGCCCCTGGCGTGCCCTCCTCCTGGGCGGAGTTGGCGTACATGTAGACCGCCGCGGCAGCCACCGCGGCCAGCGCCAGCGCCAGCACCATCGTCAATGAGCTACGTCCCGAATTCACCGTTGGGTCCCCTTGATCGCGTGTCCCGTCGCGCCGTCTCGTTCTTCGCGGCGGTGACGTCCTCTCAACCGTGCCATGTGTCGCGGAGCGACGCTGCCACGGGCAAAATCGCTAGTCGATAAGCGCGACGACCTTCGTCCCCAGTCCGTCGTAGGCCGTGATCGGGAGGTCGCTCACCGCCTCGTACCGGAGATAGTAGCCCCACAGCTCGCCAGACCCTAGTACCGCTTGACCCGTGTCGGGGTTTGCGGGACACGTCTGGTTGTTCGCGGCCGGCGGTTCACCCGTGTACGGATCGCTTTTCGGGCCGCACCAATTCGAGATGTAGAAGCTCAGGAACCCACGGATGACGACCTCGTTCGTGCCGTTCAAATCGGCGGCGTTGCCCATCAACATCGGGAACTTGATCATGCGATAACAATTCTCCGGCGTCAATTGCTGCCCGGCAAGCGGATGCCCGACGGCATGGACCGCGATACCCGATTCATCGATCGTTGGCACGATGTCCGGGCAATACCCCTTCGACAACGGGTCATTCCAAAGCACGGAACGGCCTTTGTCGGGTTCGAAGGCGTCGTTGAATGGTCCCTCGAAGTTGCCGGTGGCGGTCGTGGCGGTCCCGTAGGTCGTGCCGGAGCACCCCGGCCCCGACTGCACGGTATCGCGCCACAGATCCTTGCTGCTCGAGCCATTGACCTGCAGCGCCAGGAAGTTACCGGCGACGTTGCCGAGGCTCGTCTTCAAGATCGTCGCCTTGTGGTACTCAACATAGTTGCCGAGCCCGTCCGGGTTCCAGATGCCCGATGCCTCGAGCAGGTCCTGCGCCTGAAAGATCGGGAAGGTGCAGAGCCCCGTCAGGCTGCCGATCATCGCGGTCGCGGAGGCCTCGATCGTGACGCTCGGCGTCACCGTGCTTCCGCTGAGCAGGCCAATGACGTACCCGAAGATCGACGAATAATTCTTGCTGCCGAAGACGCGCACGGAGTCGTAAGGCGTGTTCGTCTGGCAGACAAGCACGCCGATGGTCTTGCTCGCAGCGGGGCAACTACCGGTCCCCGTCGCCGTCTGATAAGACTTGTCTTGGCAGTTGTTGACCGTCATGCCGGTAACGCGGTTGAAGATCGTGTTGCTGTCGGTGATCACTTCCGTGTACTCACAGGCTTTGTCGCCCGTGCGCTTGAGGTCTTGATCGAACTTCTGCTTGGTCAGCGGCAGCTCCTGCACGGCGGCGAGCGCCGAGGCGTCGACCGCGTTCTGCATGGCGCGCTTGTTGAGGAAGATCAACCCGCCATCGGCGACCAGCGCGGCGACCCCGAAGAGCACGACCAGAATCATGCTCATGTAAATCAGGGCCTGACCGCGCGTCTTGCGTTCGAGCCGGCGCGCGAGCGGGCGCGGCAGCCATCGCCACACCACTGACGCACGGGAAGAACGGCGTGGGTCTAGGGCTCTCATCGCTAACACGTCCCTTCCCGGAGCGGTTCAAGCCGCATCGTCGACGTTACCGTGAATGTGTGTATCTCGTTCCACACGCTGCCGGGGAAGAATGCGTTGATCAACCCCGCGATCGCCTTCCACCGGTATGTCCCTTGGAGCTTTACCGTCACCTTCTCGCGGGTCGTGATGCACTTGTAGTTGGTGGGGTCCGTCGTCGGCCCGGTAATCGTCTCGAAGAGCGGCGTGAGCTGGTGGTCATCGCAGGCCGACAGCGCGGCCGGGTGGCGGATGGCCGCCTGCCGGGCCACCTCGCGGACGCAGTTCGTCGCCCGAATGTAGCCGTTCAAGTACAAGCCGAAGTCAACCATCCCGAACGAGACCGTCAGCAGCACGGTCATCACCAGGGCCATTTCAATCACGGCCTGCCCACGCCGCTTGCGTGGGCGCCCCGTTTGGTCTCGTTGTCGCAACCCCTGTGTCAGCTTCATCGGTCCACCCAGCTCTCTACTCAGGCGTGAAATATCAGTGCCGTGACAGCGCCGAGCGCGATCGGGACCGCATATGGAAGCCGGATGTTGCTCGTCATCCGAGGTGCCTGGCCCGTGTAGACATCCACTGCCATACCACCGGCGACCTCGAGGAAGCGCCGCTTCAGAAGAAGCACCGCCACCCCGAGAACGCCGCCGATCATGCTCGTGAACAGCGCGCACCAGAAGACGAAAACCGGCCCGCCGAGCGCGCCGACCGCGGCGAGCAGCTTGAGATCACCCGCGCCGCGCCCGCCGGCGGCAACCGGGATAAAGAAGAGCGCGGCACCGAGCAGCAGCCCGGCCACGGCCAACAGCAGCCCCGTTGCCCCACTCCACCAGGCGTTGAGCGCAAGCCCGACCGCCATCGTTGGAAAGGTGAGCACATTATAGATGCGCCGGTGTCGCAGGTCCGTCACCACCGCCACCGCCACCGCCGCCAGAATCAGCAGCTGCAAGGGCTTCTCGATTGTTGCCTGGCTCATTGATTCTAACATGGTTCCTGTCGGTTCCCTTTATATAGTACGAGACGGTCAGTTTAATTCTGATCCGCCTCGCCGCGTCGTCTTGAAACGGTCACCTTGAGGAAGCTCGACCTCAGATCCTGGCGGCGGCGTCCGCTACCGCGTCTCGTACCCCGCTCCACGTATCGCTGATTGATTCCCCAGTTGCCTTGATGGCCAGATAGCAGACGACCGCGATGAACCCGGCGATCAGTGCGTACTCGATCAAGTCCTGGCCCGCTTCGTCTGTCCGCAGCCGATCACCTAGGCTGGCCATCACGATGTCCCCCATGTCAGGGCATCGACGAGCGTCGAACCATGCGATATCGACGCCCGCCTGACCCACCTTGTTGCCTACGCGGCGGCGACAGCCGAGGACACCTTGCCCCACATATCGCTGACCGACTGCCCAGTCGCCTGGATCGCGAGGTAGCAAACCACCGCGATGAAGCCGGCGATCAGCACGTACTCGATCAGGTCCTGACCCTCTTCCTCACGAACAATCCGGTTGAACAGTTCCATTGCCTTGTGCCTCCCCTCCCCGGCGACGCCAGGGGGTGTGTTATTTCTACTTCCATCCGGTGCGGCTCGACCGATCTCTTGCCGCGGTAACCGACGTTCCTTCCTCATTTCCCGTTCTTGACCCACCCCCGGTTGCCAACTCCTTTCCGGGTTTCCCCGAACGCGATGTGCGCGACCATCGACGTGTCCGTCTCACCGACCGCGGCGTCGTCGCCACGGCAAGTGCGTGTCCGACGGGTCGCATCGATGACGCACCCGCGCTGACTGCCAACGTGAAAGAATGAAGATGCCGGTCGCCCCAGCCAGCGCCGCCGCCGGTTCCTGGAGCGCCAGGCCACCCGCGAACACGCCGCCCGCGAGCGCCCCTTCGAGGACGAGCCCGCGCCGCAACTTCGGCGGCAGCGCCCGATTCGAGGGGATGGCGTCAGCCAACTCGGCCAAGTAGTCTTCAAATAAGTACACATCGTCGCTGACCGTCTTGCCCAGCAACGCCGGCAACTGCTCACCGACCGATGTCTTCGAGAGATAGCCATGCGCGCCGGCTTCCGTCGCCGCTGGAGCATATTCCCCCGAATCAAGATCACCCATCAGCACGACATCGAGCGTCGGGTGAAGCTCGCGCAGCTCGCGCGTCAGCTCCACACCGCGGGTCCCAGGGAGCGCCACCTCGACCAACGCGAAATCCGGCTTGGCACGACGCACCAATTCCATCCCGGATGCCGCGTTATCGGCGATCCCGACGACCGCGCACCCGAGCTGGTCTCGCACGTACGTCTGCAATCGCTCGCCGAATGCGCGATGGTTGTCCAGAATCGCCACTGTCGTCACGGTTGGTTTCCCGACGATGAACGGCCTCGTTGTGGCCGCGTCTACAGTCCCGCTCCCTACTCCTCTGAGTCTAGTCCCCGCCAAGGTGACCGTCGTGAGCGCTTTCCCGGCGTGGGGGATAGGTAATTCCCCCCAAGAAGTCCTGATTCCTTGGCAAAATGCGTTCAGCGTGGGCTGAAGCGCCATTCCGCGGTTGCCGCAGCGCTCGCCACGACAGGACGGCAACCGCGACCGGCAGCACCGCCACCGGCTGCACGCCAAGGAGCGCCCCGAACTGCCACCCAAAGCCCAGCGCAAACGCACCGGTCAGTATGGATCGCTGCCACGCGGCGAGCTGACGTCCATGCGCCTGCCAAGCATCGAGGAGCGCAATGATCGGCAGGATAAGCAGGCAGGCCTCGTAGAAGAGCGCGTGCGGACTCAGGAGCAGCACGCCGGCAATCACAAGTCCGAACAAGAGCGGGAACGTGTGGCCGTCCGCGCGTGCACCGCGCCAGGCCTGGATCACCACCACCAGCACGCCGAGACCGAGAACGCCGGCTGTTCCCCACGCCCAGGAACTCCCCGCGCCGAACACCTGCTCGGCCACACCGAGCAGCGAGATCATGTTCATCCCATTGGCCGCCGCATCGCCTTCGGCAAACGTCCCGCCCGCCAGGTCCAGGAAACGCCACGGCCATGCAACCCCGGCCACCGCGACACCGACGAGGAAAAGTGCCAGTCCGACCGCACCCGCCACCGCGACGGTGCGCCACTGCCGGCGGCAGAGCAGTAGCGCCAGCAGCGGCACCGCCAGCGGCGGCTTGTAGAGCAGCAGGCCCAGCCACACCCCCGCCGTCACCGCGCGGTCACGGCGAAGCGCCGCGTAGGTTCCGGCGCAGCAGAGCAGCGAGAACCCGACTGTCTGACCGCCGAGGGTCGCCGCCGCCAACGGCTGTGAGGCGAGCGCGGCGAGCGTCACCAGCACCGGTCGCGCCCTTACCGTCGGAGACACTGGCCGCAACAGCGCCACGGCCGCGACCACGGCCGCGAGCATCAGGGGGGTCACCACAAGGTAGGCGGGAATCAACGGCAACCGCGCCAGCAGCGCATAGGGGGCGGCGACGAAGGCCGGGTAGGCGAACGGCAGCAATCCGTCGAACCCGGAATCACCGATCGCCTGTTTCTGGGCCGCAATCTGCCGGTCGAGATCGTAGAGGTGTTCACCGTCGCCCTCGGCGACGATCAAGCCGGCGCTGTAGAACGCCAGCAGGTCGCCGCCGAGCGGAACCTCGCCCCCGGCGTAGAACGCTCCCTCGTGCAGCCAGACAGCCCGGATCTGCGCGCCGAGGGTGATACAGAAGACGACGATGACCGCCAGCATCAACCGCCGCGGCGTCGTCAGCCGGGAAATAAGCGCGGCCCTCGGTCCGGTGGTGTTCGCCGGCGAGTCGTTGGCCTGATCGGTGGTCATCAGCCGATCCGCGGCACGAACCTAGGCGTCACCGCGGCGTACTCGGCGTAGTCCGCGAAGCTGGCGGCCAGGATGCGCTCCTCGTTGCGCGCCCGCAGCAACTCGCCGGTGATCCCCACGATCACCAGGAGCAATGCCCACGGTCCAACCCGCGGCAGAGCGATCAACACATACGTCAGCATGTAGGCCGCGTAGAGCGGGTGGCGGACGAGCGCGTACGGGCCATGCCGAACCAGTGTTCTCGCCTCGGGAAAGATGCTGAAGCTCCGCCGCAGCGTCAGCAGCGCCCAGAGAACGAAGGCGTAGGCGACGATCATCCCCACCGTGCTCAGAGCCAGCAGCCAGCCTGGCCGCCACGTCAGCGAGAGCATCGAGAGCGGGATTACCGCCCAGGTCCCAATCAGGGCCACCACCAGCGGCCCCAGCTCCTTGCCGCGGCGGACCGCCGGCCCGCGCAGCAGAAAGAGCGAGGCGTTGACGAGAAAGACGGCGGCGACGATCGAGTGGTGCGCCATCGCCAACCAATCGCCCGTCCGGGCCTCCCCAATCGCGCCCGTGACGTTGGCCGTCGCGAAGACCACCCAGACGAGAAAGAGCGCGACGTCGCCGAGGCGATGCAGCGGGAATGCCCGGCCGCTCGCCGATCGCGCCGCTGACTCCGTGAGCGGGATATCCATCGACAGACCTCCGGGCTACTCGCGCTCGCCCTGGATTCGCTCTTCGTAGAGCCGCTCAGCGACGATCTCGCCATTTGGGTTGAAGCAGCAGTGTTCGAACCGCTTCAGAAACTCCACGTCGACGAGGTTCCGGCCGCTCCGGTTTTTCTCGATCGTGCAGACGATCCAGTCGCGATACTGTTTGGACTTATGGATATTGAAGACGATGCGATCGCGGTCGATGATCTGCCACTTGTCGTTCATGATGATCGCGATATCGGCCTCGTACATCAGCGCGGACGAACCGCGCAGGTGGGTGAAGCGCAGCCGCGGCGCCCGCAGCCCTTCCTTCTCGGCGGCGACGATCGCGACCACGGCGATATTCGCGCCGAGGGCAAGCTGCTTGAGCTCTTGCACCACCTCCGTGACCCGCTCAGCTTCGTCCGGCAGATCCTGCCGCGCCGGTTGCACCTTCTGCAGATAGTCCACGAAGAGGACCAGCGGCTGGTTGTCCCGCATCCGATGCTGGCTGACCAGCGCCTTGAGCGACCCGATGCTATCCCGATGGGCGACACCCGTCACCAGGTGGAATCGTTCGGCGTAGGCGTTGACCGCCTCGATCGCCCGCGCGCCGGCTGGGTGGTCGCCCACCGCCTCCAACGGCGTCTTGCCGGAGACTTGTTCGTTCCGCTCGGCCATCAGGGCGACCAGCTCGTCGAGCGTCAGCCCCCCGACCACGCCAGCGACACCGGCCGCGGTGGGGTCGATGGTCTCCTGGACCAGCAGTCGATTGAGCACGTAGTCATCTGGATGCTCGTAGCATGCGTAGAGCACATTCGCCTGCCCCGACGCCGCGATATTGCGCGCCATCTGGAGGCACATCGTCGTTTTTCCGACACCCTGCGCACCGCCGAGGAGGACGAGATCGCCCGCCCGCACCCCCCCGCTGATCCATCGGTCGATCGCGCTGAAGCCGGTCGGGACCGGGTGCAGGCGGGCTCCCGCACCTTCGACATCGGCGACGAGTCCACGCGAGACGGTGGCCAAGGAGCGCGCCTGCACCCAACCTTGCGGTCCCTCCGCCCCCCAGTCGGTGGGCGGGGCATCCCCCGTCTTCATCCCGTCATTCCAGTCCACTGACGGGTGCTGGGCAAGCAGACCGTTCCCCGGTTGAACGGTGTTCGGT
>JACDBO010000242.1 GCA_013694885.1 Chloroflexia bacterium
GCTGATAACTATCACTGATAACTATCACTGCGGCTCGGAATGACAACTATTAGGCAATGGCGGCAAGGAGAACCATTCGGTGTCGGTCATAAAGGGGACCAACCTGGTCATCCGCTTCCTCCTGGAGCTGTGCGCGCTCCCGGCCCTCGGCTACTGGGGTTCTCGATCGGTCGCGGCACCCATGCCGGGTCGGACTCGGAGCGCCCGCCCGGCCTTCACTCTTACCCTGGGAGCGCTCCGATCTGCCGGAGGAGTCCAGTGAAGTCCAGCTCCGCCCAGCGTTCCGCGATCTTCCCGTCGGCGATGCGGAAGATGTCCATGCTCGTGCCCGCGATCGCCTTGCCGGTGGCCGGCACGCCCAGGGCGTTCCCTCCGTGGGTGCCTTGCGAGGAGTAGCGGACAGCGACCCGGTCGCCCTCAACCACCATGTCTTCCACCGCGACCCGCAAATCCGGGAAGGCGGCGTACATCGCCCCATCGATCTGCTTGAGTTCGTCGCGGCTCCGCCCCGTTTCTCCGCTCAGGAAGTGGCTCACAAAGTCCGGCGCGAGCAGCGCGTCGAGCACGTCCACGTCGTGGCCGTTAATGAACTCGTCATACCAGCGACGGACGAGGGCGTTGTTCACGTCGGTCGACATCAAGACCTCAACTTTCCAGTGCTGCGAGCGGCGACATTCTGTGAGTTTCCCGAAAGTAGACTACCCTTTCCAAGAGCACCGTCAACAGTCGCCATCCCCTCGTCCTGAACCGAAGCCGGGGGAGATCCCTTCCGCCGAGAGCGATTTGGCATCGGCGCGCGTCGGAGTCGGCTGTGCCCGCCGGTCCACGCGGTCAGTCCCTGCTCAGTCCTCAGTCCTCCCTCGACTCGAGTCGAGGGCCAGGTCGAAGCTGATATCGAGGGCTGGCGCGGAGTGGGTCAGGGCGCCGACGGAGATCAGGTCGACACCCGTCTCGGCGATAGCCCGCAGGCGGTCGAGGGTGACACCCCCGGAGGCCTCCAGGAGAGCCCGATTCGCCGTCCGCCGCACCGCCTTGCGCATCTGCTCGATATCCATGTTGTCGAGGAGCACGATGTCCGCGCCGGCCGTGAGCGCCTCGTCCAACTCGGCGAGCGTCGTCACCTCGACCTCGATCCGCAGGGTATGCGGCGCCAGAGCCCGCGCCTGCCGGACCGCCCGCGTCACCCGATCCGGCGTCCCGATAGCAGCGAGGTGGTTATCCTTGATAAGGACACCGTCGGCCAGACTGAAGCGGTGGTTGGCGCCGCCGCCGTGTCGGACCGCCGCCTTCTCCAGCGCCCGCAACCCCGGCGTCGTCTTGCGCGTGTCGATGATGCGGGCGTTCGTGCCGGCGACGGCGGCGAGGTGGCGCGCGGTTGCCGTCGCCACCCCGGAGAGGCGCTGGAGCAAATTGAGCGCCGTCCGCTCCGCGGTCAGCAGCGACCGCGCCGACCCCACGACCTGCCCAAGCTCGACGCCGGCGACGACCGCCTCGCCATCCGCCGCAAACGCCTCGAACGTGATCGCGGTATCGACGCGCTGGAAGACCGCCCGCGCCACGTCGAGCCCGGAGACGACCCCCTCGGCCTTCGCCAGCAACACCCCCCGCGCCCGCGTCGACGCCGGCACCGTGGCCAGCGTCGTCACATCACCAGTCCCGATATCCTCGGCCAACGCGAGGTCGATAATCGCCTCCCAGCCGGGTTGGAGCATGGTTCCTCCGGTGAATGTATCACGATATCGGCGTTCCGCCGATGCACGGGGCAATAGCTCCCTACGGCCGTGTGCGGACCGCGGCGGTTGAGCCGCCCTTGAAGCGCAGCCCCGGCGCGTGCCACCCAAGCCGGTAGCGCACCGTCCCCGACGGATGCGTGCGACGCCCCACGAGTTTGAAACCGCACGCCTTGTAGAACGCCACCCCACCCTCGTCGGTCTCGGCGACCAGCGGTCGTTGGCCCGAGCGCCGCAGCGCGTCCCGCAGACAGGCCCGACCGTACCCCTTGCGCCGCACCCCCGCCTTCACCGCAAGATACGTAACTTCGTTCGCCGTGCTCGCCCGGCGCAGCCCGTAGACCGCGACGAGGTCGCCACCGGCAAACAGGCCGCAGAGCTCGCCCAGCACCTCGCGCCCGCGCTCGATCGTGTCCGCACCAGTCGCCGCCGCGAGGATGCCGGCCGCATCCTCGTCCAGCCCTGGATCGAGCGCCCGGATCTCCACCCGCGCCGCCGGATCGATAAAGACCATCGTTGAGGTGTCACTCACGATCGGGTCCTCCCTTGCGGACCTGCCACCCTACACATCTCGACGCTCGTGCTAACGCTTTAGGCCGTCGTTCAGCAGTCCCAAATATGTCGCCTCGTCCTGGTATGGGCCGATCAATGCCAGGCTCAGCCGTTCCGGGCGCAGCAGCTCGGCGGCGAGTTCCTGGACCTGCTCGACGGTGACGGCTTCGATCTCGGCCATCACTTCTTCCGGCGTCTTGATCTCACCGTAGGTCGCCTCCTGGCCACCGACCCACGACGCCACCGAACGGCTGTCCTCAAGCCCCATCAGGAGCCGCCCCTTGCGCAGCGTCTTGGTCCCTTCCAATTCGTCGGCCGGCACCGGCTCATCGCGCAGCTTGCGCAGCTCGGCGACGATCGCCTCGATCGTCTCCTCGACGCGCTCGAGGTCGGTCCCGGCGTAGACGACGCCCTGCCCGACATCCGCGTACGGGCGGAAGTAACCGTAAACGGAGTAGACCAGCCCGCGCTTCTCGCGGATCTCCTGGAAGAGTCGAGAGCTCATCCCCGACGAGAGCACTGCCTCGATCGTCGACTGCACGTAGCGGCGCTCGCTCGTGTACGGCAATGCCGGGAAGGCGACGCAGAGGTGCGCCTGCTCGGTTTCCCGCGCCACCAGCCGCACCCGCGCGCTAGTCTGGTCGACCACGGCCGGCGTGACGACATCAGGCGCATCGATCGCCGCGAGGTCGCCGAAGGCGCCCTCGGTCAGCGCCACGACCTCCTCGTGCCGCACATCGCCACCGGCGGCGACGACCAGCCGGTCCGGCCGGTAGTTGCGCCGCCAGAAGTCGATCATGCCGTCGCGGGATATACTGCCGACCGTCTTCTCCGAGCCGGCGATCTCGCGGCCGACCTCATGGTCGCCCCAAACGACCTCGTCGATGACGTCGTGGACTAGCTCCTCCGGCATGTCCTGGACGGAGCGGATCTCCTCGAAGATCACTTTGCGCTCCTTGTCGAGCTCGGTCTGGTCGATGACCGAGCCCCGGAGCATATCGGCCAGCACGTCGAAAGCCAGCGCGAAGTGCGTGCTCGGCGCCTTCGCCCAGTAGCTCGTCGACTCCCGCCCGGTCGCGGCGTTGAGCATCCCTCCGACCCGCTCGATCTCCTCGGAGATCATCCGCGCGTCCGGCCGCCGCTCGGTTCCCTTGAAGAGCATGTGCTCGAGAAAATGGGAGACCCCGGCGATCTCCGGCCGCTCGTAGCGCGAGCCGACGTTGTAGTAGAAAATTAGACTCGCCGAGCGCACCCCGATCATCGGCCCGGTGACCACGCGGACCCCGTTCCGCAGCGTCGTCTTGTGGTAGAGCGGCGTCGTGACCGCCGTGCCCGCCGACGCGGCGGCCACGGTGACTTCGGAGACATCGGTGACGTGGGACAACAAAGAACTCCTTCTGGCGGCGCATCGCCGCGGTTCACTGTTGATAATTCCGAAGAGAGCTCCATGCCGTCGATACGCGCGCCGGAAAGCCCCCGCTCAACTAGGAAGCCCCTTCGAGGCTGAGAACGACGACGAGCGTGCCCACTCGTTATCAGCCGGCTTTAGCCGGGTTCCTTGTTGAGCGCGGTGCCTTTGGGCCCGCGTACGGCCCGCAGGGCCATATCCTACATCCTTATCAAGGACAGCCTCGACCGTCTCGACCAGCAACGCCAGCGCCCGCTCGGTGGTGGCGGTGATCACCGCCGCCCGGTTGCCGGCGAAGCGGTGCTCCTCGACAAACGTTCCCTGGTCGCTGGCGATACCGATGTAGACGAGCCCGACCGGCTTGCGTGCCGTGCCGCCATCGGGACCGGCGATACCAGTGGTCGCCACCGCAATCGCCGCGCCCAGCCGCGCCCGCGCGCCCTCGGCCATGGCCCGCGCACACGCCTCGCTGACCGCGCCGGGGTTGTCCAGCACCGCCTGCGGCACTCCGAGCATCTTCGCCTTGACCTGGTTAGCATAGGCAACAACGCTGCCGCGGAAGTAGGCCGAGCTGCCGGCAACCGCGATGATCCGGCTCGCCACCATCCCCCCGGTACACGACTCCGCCGCCGCCACCGGCAGGTCGCCCCGGTCGTGCAGAAGGCGCCAGAGCCGTTGCTCGGCGCTGTCGATCCTGATTGTGGTCGGTTGGACGCACACGTGGCAGCATCACAAGGAAATACACTGGGTTCGGCCCAGAGCAGCCCGCCCGAGTGATGAATTATAGCAAGCAGGGTGGTCTGGTCGCGGCGCGGTGACCGCGTACAGGAGCAGGTCAATGGGCGACGATTCCCGACTCCTGGAGGATATCGATACCCGTGCCCACCGCGTCGGGTTTCGGCCGCTGGCTCGCGCCGATCTGCCGCCGCTGCTGCGCTGGCTGGGCGACCCTGACGTGGCGTCCTGGTACGACGAGGCGAGCTCACCTTGGACAACCTCGACCGGAAGTTCGGTCCGCTGATCGACGGTCCCGACCCGATCCTCGGCTTCATCATCACCATCGACGGCGTCGACGCCGGCTACATCCAGGGCTACCGCATCGACGACCACCCGGACTACGCCCGTCAGGTCGCCGTCGGACCCGGCGCGGCCTGTGTCGATCTGCTGCTCGGCGACCCGGCCCGCCGCAATCAGGGCTGGGGCGTCCCCGTGCTGCGCGCCTTTCTACGCGATGTCGTATTCGGGCAACTCGACGCCACCTTCTGCATCATTGGCCCTGATACGGCGAACGCCCGCGCCATCCGCTCCTACGAAAAGGCCGGCTTCCGCTACCTGAAGACCGTCTCCATCGACGACGCCGACGACCCCGGCGACGAGTACCTTATGGTGCTCACCTCGGATGAACTGGCAAGACTTGCCGGCACCGCGCTGCACGCCCCTGATCCGATCCTCATCGGAGATCTGTTCGCGGCGGAGCGGACCCGGCTGCTCGACCTGCTCGACGAGTTGACCGCCGATCAGTGGCGGCGGTCGACCGTCTGCGCCGGCTGGTCGGTCAAGGACATCGTTGCTCATCTCCTCGCCAACGACCTCGGCCGACTCTCGCGCGGGCGAGACGGATACCAGGAATGGGGTCCGGCACCCGGCGAGCGCCTGCTGGCATTCATCGACCGCCAGAACGCCGAATGGGTACGGGCCATGCGCCGCATCAGCCCTCAGGTCCTGCGCGATCTTCTCGAGCGGAGCGGCGAAGAGACCGCAACCCTGTTCGCCACCCTCGACCCATTCGCCACCGGCGGTCCGGTCGACTGGGCCGGCCCGGACCCGGCTCCGGTTTGGCTGGACCTCGCCCGCGAGTACACCGAGCGATGGCACCATCAGCAGCACATCCGCAACGCGGTTACCGCGGCCGAACTCACCGAGCTTCGGTTCTTCGCGCCGGTGCTCGCCACGTTCGTCCGCGCGCTGCCTCACACGTTCCGGGACGTCGACGCTCCTCCCGGCACCGCCGTCCAGGTCAGCATCACCGGCGAAAGCGGGGGCGAGTGGGCAGTCATGCGGGAGCGAGACATGTGGACGCTCTTTTCCGGAATCGCCCCCGATGCGGCGGCGCACGTGACCTTAGAGCAGACCCTCGCCTGGCGGCTCTTCACAAAGGGCGTCTCGTCGGCGAGTGCCGAGCGAGACGCCCGCATTGACGGTGATCGTGCCCTGGGACAGATGGTGCTCAACACGGTCGCCATCATCGCCTGAGCCACGAAAACGCATGACGTGTCGCTGCGTGTGTCGTCCCAATCGCCGACCCGGCATCGGTTCGAACCTTGCCGCGGCGTGGCTCAGCGCGGACGCTGACGTTCGACGCACATCGCCATATCCTTGTCATCTCGTTGGGGTACTGTTCCACCAAATGGGAAACGCGATTGCGTTCGCCGTCCAGCGTGTTGCCGTGCCGGGAGAACCTCCGTGAGCATCGAGTTTCTGATCACCACGCTGATCGTCGTCGCGACACCGGGCACCGGTGTGATCTATACGTTGGCGGCTGGTCTCGCGCGCGGCGCCCGAGCGAGTGTGGTCGCCGCGGTTGGCTGCACACTCGGCATCATTCCGCAAATGGTCGCGGCCATCACGGGGCTCGCGGCCCTGCTGCATACGAGTGCGCTGGCATTCCAGACGTTGAAATACCTCGGTGTGGCCTATCTGCTCTACATGGCCTGGGCAACGTTGCGGGAGGAGGGCGCGCTCGCCGTAAAGGAGGAGGCCGCCCCTCGCTCCGCCTTCCAGGTCATCGTCTCCGGCATCCTGATCAACATCCTCAATCCGAAGCTGACGATCTTCTTCTTCGCGTTTCTGCCGCAGTTCGTGAGCACCGATGAGCCGCGGGCGCTGCCGCGGATGCTGGAGTTGAGCGCCGTCTTCATGCTGCTCACATTTGTCGTGTTCGCCGCGTACGGCGTCTTTGCCGCCTCGGTGCGGAACCACGTCGTCTCGCGCCCGCGGGTGATGACCTGGATGCGCCGGGTGTTCGCCGGTTCGTTTGTCGCGCTCAGTGCCCGGCTCGCGGTGACGGAGCGATAACGCCGGATATCGTGAATATGAGGGAATCGGATGTATTTTCATCACTCGCCCGAGATCTGGCGCGACTTTCCCGAGCTTGTCCCCGGCGTACTCGTTGCCCAGGGAATCACCGGAGATGTCGCTGTGGGCGAGCGCGTTGCGGAGTTCAGCCGCATCGCCGAGGAGCGGCTCGCCACCGCCTCGGAGAGCGAGTTCCCGGAGATTCAGGCATGGCGCCGCGCCTTTTCGCGCATGGGCCTCAAACCCACCGGGTATCGCTGCGCCTCGGAGTCGCTGCTGCGACGCTTCAGAAAAGAGCGGGCGCTGCCGCCGATTCACCCGCTGATCGATCTCTGCAATGCGACCTCGCTCGCGTTCGCGATCCCGGTGGCCGTTCTGGATGTTTCAAAGATCGCCGGTGGGATCAATGTTCACTACGCATCCGGCGACGAACGGTATGTCGCGTTCTCGGGAGACATCGAGCACCCCGACCCGCATGAGGTGATCTTTGCGGATGACGCTGGGCAGGCGCACGCCCGGCGCTGGACCAATCGCCAAAGTGGCGCCTCGGCGGTTCGGGAGACGACATCCGATGTCTTGATTGTCGCGGAGGCGCTGCACGATTCGGCATCCGCGGACATCGAACGGCTCATCGCGGCGCTGGCCCACGAGTTGAACGCGACCTGGTCTGTCACCCCGAAGAGCGCCATGCTCAGCCAGTCCTCGCCGCGGTTCGAGTTCTGAGCGTCGCGAAGCGCGGTAGACTCCGGCGACGGGTTCACCGTCATCGAGCAGCCAGAGCAGGAGGTTCACTCCATGCAGCGCATGGCCGGCGTCTACATCGCCAACCGCATCAAGAAGGAACTCTTCCCGTCGCCGGACGAGGTGGAGGACGAGTCGGCGGAGGTCGCTGCCCAGGCCGACGAACTGGACGGCCAGGTCGTCCACGACGATGATGGCAACGTCATCGGCCGCGCCCACCGGCTCTCCGACGTCGCCATCTACGTCGTCACCGATCAGGAGCGGCCGGCTGACGCTCTTCTCCGGGCTCTGCGCGACCCCGACTGCCAGCTCCTCTTCCAGACCGCCGGTGGCCGTGCCACCGCCGTCATCTATATCCCCGAACCGCTCCAGGAATTTCCCCGCCCCACCGTCCGCGGCATCCGCTCCGACGACGTGTAAGCGAAGGGCTGAGGTTCGAGGATCGAGGGCCGAGTGAGGTACCGACTCGGCCTTCGCTCGTCACCTCTTCGTTGCTCAGCCTCGAAAGAGGCTTCCTTGTTGAGTCCGGTGCGTCAGCGCCGGGTTTCTTCCGCCCACGCATCGCTACCCAGCGGAGAGATCGCCGCGTCGAAATCGCGGGCGGCGCGCTCCGGCGTCGGGCGCAGCCGCTGGAGATGCCATAGGTTCGCCGGCAGCGCGTCATGGTACTCCCGGATCTTCTTGTCGAGACCAGCCGCCCGCTCCAGGTAGCGTTCGCGGGCACGCGCTCGCTCAGCGACGAATGCTTCAAGGTCGGGGAGCGACGCTGGGGCAGCCACGGCTCGGTCGACGACCGGGCGACGGTTGAATGGCCACCAGCGCGGCCGCGAGGGCGGCGTCGGCGGGGCGGGCGGCACCTCGGTGACTGGTGCGCTCAGGCGCGCCCGCTCGGTGGCCAGGCGGTGGGCGGTCTCGTCCAGCAGGGCGGCTAGCGCGGCGGTCTCGATTTCGATTGTCCGACCCAGCTCGATCCAGGCCGGCGCCATGTCTGCGTTCTTGAGCCGGCTGTGCGCCATATCCAGCTCGGGCGCGAACGGGTTGGTTTCGATGCGCAACGGTTTGCCGTGCCCCGGCAGGTTGTCGAACTCGCCGCGCTCCTTTGCCTCCTCGATGGCACTGTCGATCCAGCTATCCCAACTCTGGATCGGCCGCCGCTGAAAATCATCCTCGTGGCGAATCGGACTCACGACCTAACTCCTGGTGCGGACGACCCCGCCCGGTCTGATCGAGCTGGTCGCGCAGTCCCACAATCAGCGCTTCGAGGCCGAAGACAAAGGCCTCGTCGCGGCGCCGCCTGGCGAGGACCGGCAGCGCCTCGGCAACATGCGGATACGTCGCCGCCAGCTCATCGGGGTTGAGCATGTCATAGGACGCAAAGGGCACCGGCGGGCGGCCGAGACCGAGTTCGGAGATGTCGCCGAGGGCGAACCCACCGACGTAGGCCGCGAGCGCGTGAAAGGCACACAGCGCCGGTTCCACCTCGAAACCACCACGCCGCAGGATCGCCAGCGCCGCCTCGAACGGCGGCAAGGACTCCGGGGCGCTCAGTGGGCGGTCAAGAATCAGCGGGAAAAGATGCGGATGCTCGTGCGCCAACGCGCGAAAGGCGTGCGCCACCACCCGGCACCCGTCCTCCCAGCACAGACCCTCGGCCCTGGGAATCTCCATATCCGCCAACAGCGTGCCGGTGATCCCATCGAGCAGGTCGGCCTTGTTGGCGACGTGGTTGTAGAGCGACATCGCCTGCACACCCAGCTCCTGCCCGAGGCGGCGCATCGTCAGCGCATCCACGCCCTCCGCGTCGGCGAGGCCGATCCCGCGCCGCAGGACGACCTCGCGGCTCAGCGGACCGTGGCGCCGGCGCGTCCCGCCACGCCGCGGCGTAATCTCGGCCACCGTCATACCGTTCTCCCTCGCTGTCGTGGTCCGCTCATCTCGCCTCCAGTGATGAAGGTGTAGGGATTCGTCCCGATCGCTTGACAGGATACTCGTCCCGTGATGTACTTACAACGTAAACTTACACTGTAAGCACGGCATCCGTCACGGAGGCTCCCCCATGAACTGGCTCGAACGACACCTCGGCGTGGCCCTCGTCGGCGCCGGCATCATCCACACGCTCTTCGGTCTCACCATGTACGACCGCTCGGTCCCCGTCGCCCTCTGGCGCGACGGGTTGCTCAACAGCGTCGGCCCGAGCGGCAAACGCTCGGAATGGCTGTGGTTTACCACCGCCGGCGGCCTCCTGATCGGCACGGGTCTGCTGGCACGGAGACATTTTCGCCGCACCGGCACCCTGCCCGCCGCCTTTGGCGCGAGCCTGCTCGCCACGGCCCTCGACGACGGGGTGCTCCAACCCGCCTCCGGTGTCTGGCTGGTGGCCGCCGAGGGCTTCGTTGCCCTTCGCATCGCGGCCAGACGACCGATCGGCACGTCGTTCGCCGCGCGCTCCAGCGGCGGGGCATCCATCGCGTCCACTGCATGACCGACCCGAATGTCCGCGACGCCGCCGTCGATCTGGAGCACCAAGATGTTCAGCTGGTTCCTGCCATTCGAAATCGCGCCTCCCGCCTGGTCCGCCGGGCGCGCCGCCCGCGAGCGCACCCATCCGGGCGTGACGATCAGCGGGATCGCCAGCGGCATCGGGCGAAGTACCCCGGTCCGCGCGCGAACCACCCTCAAGGCCGTCGGAACGCTGCACCGCCTGGTCTACCAGTGGAGCGGCGGACGGTTGGGCGGGACGCTGCACGGCCGTCCGGTGCTGCTCCTGACGACAGCCGGGCGCAAGACGGGCCGGGAGCGGACGTGGCCCCTGTGCTACGTCGCGGCCGGTGACGAGTTCATCCTCGTCGCCTCAGCCGGTGGCGATGCGTTCCACCCCTCCTGGTACCTCAACCTCCGGACCAACCCTCACGTCCTGATCCAGCTCGGAGACAGGACCCGGCCGATGATCGCCCACACTGCCCGCGGCGCCGAACGAGCGCGGCTCTGGCGGCATCTCGTTCGCCGCTTTCCGGTCCTCGTCGGGTATCAGCGCAAGACCAACCGCGAGATTCCAGTGGTGATCTTGCGACCGGCGACACGCCGGGCTGTACCCGCTCGCGGTCAACGAGTGCCGCGCGACGACAGCCGTGACCGGCTCCCCCTCATCTACCCACCACGGGGCAGCATCGAGCACCTGGTCCACAGAGCATGGGCCTGGCCGTTGCCCCGTCTCCCCCCATGACCTGCCTTTCCCGCGTTTAGATGCTGACGACACTGTTTTCGGACATTGATTCCAGCACCGAGCCTCAATCAAGGAGCCTTGATCCCCATGACCCGGCAAACGCATCCTGACCTATCGAACCCCGTCCCCCATGTGGTGATCATCGGCGGCGGCTTAGGCGGCTTGAACGCCGCCAAAGCCTTGGCCGGCAAGCCAGTCCGCGTCACCCTGCTCGACCGCCGCAACTACCAACTGTTCGTGCCGCTGCTCTACCAGGTGGCGACCGCCGCGATCTCGGCGGCCAACGTCGCCGTGCCAATTCGAAGCATCCTGCATAAGCAGAAGAATCTCACGGTCCTCATGGCCGAAGTGACCACCATCGACGCGCGGCGTCGCGCGGTCGTCCTCGCCAGCGGAGAGCGCGTCCTTTACGACGCCCTGATCGTCGCCGCTGGGGCGAGCCATTCCTACTTCGGACACGAGGAGTGGGCGGCGCTGGCGCCGGGACTCAAGAGCCTCGACGACGCCCTCACCGTCCGACGGCGGCTCCTGTCGGCCTTCGAAGCGGCGGAGCGGGAGCGGGACCCAGGCCGACGCGCGGAACTCCTCAGCTTCGTCATCGTCGGCGGCGGGCCGACCGGTGTCGAGTTGGCCGGAGCGATCGGCGAGATCGCCCACCACACCCTGACCCGCGACTTCAGGAGTATCGACCCGACTCAGACCAGGATCCTGCTGGTGGAAGCCCAGCCGCGCCTCTTGTCGATGTTCCCCGAGAAATTGGCGCGGCGCACTGTCCGTGATCTGGAACGCCTCGGCGTGACCGTCCGCACTGGCACGCTGGTGACCGGGATCGACGAGGCCGGCGTCTTCCTCGGCGAGGAGCGGGTCCAGGCCCGGACCGTGCTCTGGGCGGCCGGCATCCAGGCCTCGCCCGTCGTCCGCACCCTCGGCAATGACG
Source organism: Chloroflexia bacterium (assembly GCA_013694885.1). GTDB lineage: Bacteria > Chloroflexota > Chloroflexia > Thermomicrobiales > UBA6265 > JACDBO01. Next base: position 11,667 of record JACDBO010000242.1, read on the forward strand.
GGCTGGAGCGCACCGGTCTGGACCGCACCGGCCGGGTGCTGGTCGAGCGCGACCTCTCGTTACCCGGTCACCCGGAGGTCTTCGTCGTCGGCGACGCCGCGGCGCTGGATGACGAGCGCGGCCAACCGCTGCCGGGCGTCGCGCAGGTCGCGATCCAGCAAGGCGCCTGGGCCGCCCGCAATACCCTCCGCCGCCTGGACGGGAGCGAGTCGCGCCCGTTCCGCTACAAGAACCTCGGCAACATGGCGACGATCGGCCGCAATCGGGCGATCGCCGATATCCACGGATTCACCCTGGCCGGCTTCGACGCCTGGCTGGCCTGGGCCGGACTCCACATCCTGAAGCTCGTCGGCTTTCGAAACCGGCTGCTGGTCGCCGTCCAGTGGCTGCTCGCCTACCTGACCTTCCATCGCGGGGCGCGCCTGATCACCGGCGACGAGCGCGATCCCGCGCCTGTCCCGCCGCGGGCGGCGGTGTCCGAGTCAATCCGCGACACCGCCCTGGTCGCCGGTCACCAGTCCGCATCCTTCACGCACGGCGGTCCGAACCGGCGGTAACGCGACTCTCGCCATAATGGGGGAGATTCCATGAACGCTGGCGCACGCTGGACCCTCCGACTGATCGCTGGAGCGAAAACGTCCGGTGCCATCGCCGCACAGAACCGTATGCTGATGAACACAGCCGCGGTCGGGGTGCCGACTGGACTCATGACGATCGCCGCGGTGCATGCCGCCTGGGCGCTCGGTTGGCGCTGGCCAGGCGGGTCAGACCGCGAACTCGCGGAGAC
>JACDBO010000462.1 GCA_013694885.1 Chloroflexia bacterium
CGCCGCACCCGCCGATCCGCGTCTGCCGCGCCCGCCAGCGGGTCGCCGTCCGCCGCCTCGCCTCCCATTTGACCGTCCAAAACTATCACTCATAGGTTATGTCCTCCCACCGTCACTCGGTATCCTCGGCTCCCTCGTCCGGGAGCGCGGATGCGTAGCGACGCAGTTCTTCGATTGTGGTCGTCGTCAGCTCCACGTTGAGCGCGCGGGCCAGCAGTCCCTTGCTCAGCCCTTTTTCCCAGCAAGCGCGCCGCTCGCACAGGTAGGCACCGCGCCCGTTCATCTTGCCCGTCGGGTCGATCACGACGGAACCCTCGGGGGTTCGCACGATTCTCGTCAGCGTCCGCTTCGCGGTCTGCTCCCGGCAGGCCACGCAGGTTCGTTGCGGAACATGCCTGGGTCGTGGCCCTTTCCGGCGCGCCTTGGCGGATTGTTGGGTATTCGGCATCGACATGACTCACCAATGGTTACGGCCGCCCCTCGTCCGCTGGCGCGGCCACCGCGACGGTAGCGACGCCCTCGACATCGTCGAGAGGGAGGAGGTCGCCCGTTGCCTGATCGTAGCGGGCGCGCAGCTCGCGTTCGTAGTAGACCTCAACAACATTGGCGCGGATGTCCACATCGACCTGCCGGCGGAACAAATCCTCCGAGAGTGGCCCGTAGCTCTTCCCACTCAGCGTTACCATCCCGTCGGCAGAGACAGCGCGGGGTTGTCGCCCCTGCCAGCCGAAATCGGGGAGTAGACCGGCGGCCTGCTCACGCGCCTCGCGGAAGAACTCGCCACCGGGTTCGAGCAGCGACTCCGGCCCGCGGATATCGATCCGCCACCCGGTCAACTTGTGCGCCAGACGCGCGTTCTGCCCTTCCTTGCCGATGGCCAGCGACATCTGGTCGCTCGGCACGATCACGGTTGCCACGCGATGGTCGCCCTCCTCATCGAGCGAGACATTGGTCGGTTTGGCGGGACTGAGCGCGTTGGCGATAAACGTGGCTGTCTCCGGGGACCACTCGATCACGTCGATTTTCTCACCATAGAGCTCGTTGACGATATTCTGGATGCGCACGCCGCGCACGCCGACGCACGAGCCGACCGGGTCGACGTTCTGCTGGCGCGCCGTGACGGCGACCTTCGAGCGCAGCCCCGGCTCGCGGGCGATCTCCATGATCTCGACCGCTCCGCTCTGAATCTCCGGCACTTCCTGTTCGAAGAGGCGCCGGATCAGGCGCGGATCGGACCGGGAGACGATCAGTTGCGGACCGCGCGCGTGGCTGTTGACCTCGGTCAGCAGCACCTTGACCCGCTGGTTTGGTCGATAGCGCTCCGACGGAACCTGTTCCCGCGCGGGCATCACCGCCTCGGCTTTACCGAGTTCGACGATCACGGCGCGATTGTCGGCGCGCTGCACGAGACCGTTGAGCACTTCGCCCTGCTTGTCCTCAAACTCACGGTACACCGATTCCCGCTCGAAATCGCGGATGCGGGTATGCACGACTTGCTTGACCGTCTGCGCGGCGATTCGTCCGAAGTTGCCGACCGGGCGGCGAATCGCGACCATGTCGCCGATGCGCGGCTCCGGCGCGTGGGCACGCGCGTCGTCCATGCTGATCTCATGAACCGGGTCGGTCACTTGGCCGACGATCTGCTTGGTGACGACGACCTGCATCCCGCCCGAGGGTGAGTCGAGTTCGACCTCGACATCCTCCTCGGTATTCATTGTTTTCTTGTACACGGACGCCAGCGCCTGCTGTACGGACGACAGCACCGCGTCACGCGGAATGCCGCGCTCAGCCGCGATCTGCGCGATCGCGGTGTAGAGATCACTCTTCATCCCGCACACCTCCTGTCAGATGGTCCCGCGTCGATGGGGTTCGAGACTGGGACCGCAGCCCCCCGAACAACAAGAAACGTGGGCAGTGCCCACGTTTGATCCCCAGAGATCAATTACGCTACAAAACTATACCATCGGAAGCATTGCGCTTCAAGGAAAGACCTCGGACGGCGCTGGTCATCGGAGCGAGAATCCACACCGCGGCGGGCCTGTTCCGCGCCCCGCTCCGTCGGTATAGTGACGCGGCCCACACTCAGGAGCGTGGCGCCAGGTGCCGACCGCAAGACGGGAGCGACCGCCGATGATCTTCAACGACGCCGCGCGAATCACCGCGCTGACTCCGAACAACCCCTTCGACCGGTTGCCGGACGGCCGACCCAATCTGCCGGACGATCTCCTCGAACGACTCAAGCTCGTGACCAACGATGAGGCGTGGGGCGTGATCGAGAAAGGGCACGGCTACCACTACCAGTTCGAGGGCGGTTGGATGCACCTGCACCCCGACGTGCCGCTCGTCGGCCGGGCCGTGACCGCCGCCTTCGTGCCAATCCGGCCGGACCTGCATGAGGTGGTCGAGGGTATCGGGCAGGGAGAGGGGCGCTCTGGCGGTCAGAACACCTGGGTGATCGACACCCTCGAACGGGGTGACGTACTGGTCGTCGACCTGTTCGGCAAGATCGAGGACGGGACCTTTATCGGCGACAACCTGGGCACCACTACGCGCGCCCGGACCGGCGCCGGCATCATCATCGACGGCGGCATCCGCGACTACCTGCGCGTCGAAGAGCTGACCGACTTTCCGGTCTATTGCCGCGGCGTCCACCCCTCGGCCATCGCCGAGGTCACGCTGGCCGGGGTGAATATCCCCGTCCGCATCGGCAACGCCACGGTGCTCCCTGGCGACGCCGTGCTCGGCACCCGCGAGGGAATCACGTTCATCCCCCCTCATCTCCTTCAGGAGGTCGTCGAGCACTCCGAGGTGACGCGCCGCCGCGATGTCTTCGGCAAGATGCGGCTCGCCGAGGGCCGCTACACCTCCGGCCAGATCGACCGCTCCGTCTGGGCCGACGACATCGAAGCGGACTACGCCGCGTGGCTGGACAGCGAAGAACTCAGCGAGGGGGGGCAGCGATGACTGGCTCACGCAACCAGCCCGCGGAGCCCTCTCCTCTTGAAGATGTGCGGGCGCCGATGCCGGCGGTTCCCCCTGCCTGGGAGCCGTTCGGCGGCGACGCAGCGATCCGGGTCCGCGACGTGCGCGTCATCTGCACGGCGCCGGATCAGATCCGCCTCGTTGTCGTCAAGGTCGAGACGACCGAACCTGGGCTCTATGGTCTCGGCTGCGCGACGTTCACGCAGCGGCCGCTGGCCGTCGTCGCCGCCGTCGAGCACTACTTACGCCCGTTCCTGATCGGCCGCGATGTCCACGACATCGAGGACATCTGGCAAGCCTCGTTCGTCAGTTCCTACTGGCGAAGCGGCCCCGTCCTCAACAATGCCCTCTCCGGCATCGACATGGCCCTGTGGGACATCAAGGGCAAGATCGCGGGGTTGCCGGTCTACCAGCTGCTCGGCGGCAAGTGCCGCCACTCCGCCGCGCTCTACGCCCACGCTTCGGGGAGCGACATCGACGCGGTCGAGGAAAGCGCCCGGCGGCTGATGGACCAGGGTTTCCGCCACATCCGCTGTCAAATTGCCGTGCCGGGCTTCTCGACCTACGGCGCGCAGATCGTCCCCGGCAAGAATTCCGGCCAGCGCGCCGCGTTGCACCTCGATCCGACCGAGGCCCGCTGGCACCCGGCGGCCTACTGCCGGCTCGTGCCGCACCTCTTCGACGCGATGCGGACGCGGCTCGGCGACGAGGTGGAGCTGCTGCACGACATCCACGAGCGGATCGCTCCGATCCAGGCGATCCAGCTGGCGAAGGACCTCGAACCCTACGACCTCTTTTTCCTCGAAGATCCGCTGGCGCCCGAGGACATCGGCTACTTTCCGCAACTCCGGCAGCAGACGAGTGTACCGATCGCGATGGGCGAACTCTTCGTCAACCCGGCGGAGTACGTGCCGCTGATCCAGAACCGGCTGATTGACTTTATCCGCGTCCATCTGTCGGACATCGGCGGGCTGTCACCGGCCCGCAAGCTGGCGGCGCTCTGCGAATTCTTCGGTGTCCGCACGGCGTGGCACGGCCCCGGCGACGTGTCGCCCGTCGGTCACGCCGCCAACCTGGCGCTGGACCTCGCCTGCCCCAACTTCGGTATTCAGGAATCCCACCAGTTCGGCGAGGCGACCCGCGCGGTCTTCCCCGGTTGCCCGGAAATCCGCGACGGCTCGCTCTGGTCGAACGACCAACCCGGCCTCGGCATCGACCTCGACGAAGAGCTGGCCGCGACGTATCCGTTCCCCGACCACGTCTTCAACGGCGCCTGGCCGGAGATCCGGCAGCCGGACGGGACCGTGGTGAAGCCGTAAACCAATGCGCGATGAGGTGGAGCAACTCCATTGCCTGTCATTCCGAGCGCAGCGCGAGGAGTCTCTCGTTCAAGGGATACCTGTCGCCCATCAACGAGAGATTTCTCGCGCTGCTCGAAATGACACTTTTTTGGAATTGAGCGCCACTCACCATTGTTTTGGAGCGGAGCGAATGGCGATCAGCGCTCAAGCGTCGCGTCGACGGTGATGTCGACGTTGCCGCGCAGCGCATTCGAGACCGGGCAGCCTTTTTCACCCTCCACTGCGAGTTCGGCGAATTGCTCCTGGCTGATACCCGGCACCCGGCCGGTCACGGTCAATGCCGAGGACTCGACGCGGAAACCTTGCCCGTTCGGGTTCGGGCCGAAGCCGACCGTCGCCGTCACCTCGACCGAGTCCGGCGCATTGCCCGCCTGCGCGAGAGTGTGCGAGAAGGCCATCGCGTAGCACGAGGCATGCGCCGCCGCGATCAGCTCCTCGGGACTCGTTACCTGCTCCGACCCTTCCGTCCGTACCTGCCAATTGACCGGCAGCTCACCGAACGCGCTGCTGCCCGGCCGCACCGACCCCGCGCCACCGAGAAGGTCTCCCTGCCACGTCGCCGTCGCCATCCGTTCCGTCTGCGCCACGATATCCCTCCATTCTCCACAACCGTGAACGACAACCGTCCACCCACTGTCCTCTGTCCTCTATCCTCTATCCTCTAATCCCATCGTCCGGCGGTGGATCGAGGTAGACCGTCTTTGACTGGGTGAAGAACTCGCGGGCGGCTTTGCCCTGCTCGCGGGAGTAGGAACTGGAACCTTTGTAGCCGCCGAACGGCACCTGCGGTTCCGCTCCGGCCGTCTCCGAATTGACATGGACGATGCCGGCTTGGATGCGGGTCACGAAGTCGAGCGCCCGGCCGAGGTCGCGCGTGAAGAGCGACGCCGAGAGACCGAAGCGGACGCGATTAGCGACCGCGATCGCCTCGTCGGGGCCATCGACCGGGATCACGCCGAGCACCGGGCCGAACAGCTCCTCCTGGCCGAGCCGCGAATCCGGTTCCACCTCACCGAAGAGCGCCGGCGTCACGAAGTGGCCGCCGTCGCCGTTCTCCGGTCGACCGCCACCGGTGAGCAGCGCCACACCTTCGCCCGTTGCGCGCTTGATCTCGCCGGCCACCCGCTCGGCGGCCTCAGCCGAGACAAGTGGTCCGACGCGGGTCGTCTCCGCCAGTGGGTCGCCGACCGTCAGCGCGCCGATCCGCTCGGCCAACTGGCCGGTGAAACCGGCGGCGATGCGGCGGTCGACGATCGCGCGGCTCGTTGCGGTGCATTTCTGGCCGGCGCTCATCATCGCCCCGTTGATGACCTGCGTCAGGGCGTGGTCGAGATCGGCGTCGGCGAGCACGATCGCCGGGTTCTTGCCGCCCATTTCGAGCTGGACCTTGGCGCCGCGCTCGGTCGCCGTCATCTTGATCTCCTGCCCCACCGCGTTCGATCCGGTGAACGAGAGGGCGACCACGCGATGGTCGCGCACCAACGGGTCGCCGACTTTTGCCGCACTTCCGGTGACGAGGTTGAGCACCCCCGCCGGCAGCCCTGCCTCGGCCAGCGCCTCCGTCAACCGCACGGCGCAGAGGGGCGTCAGACTCGCGGGCTTGAGGACGACGGTGTTGCCGAAGGCGAGTGCGGGCGCCACTTTCCAGGCCGGAATGGCGATGGGAAAATTCCAGGGGGTGACGATGCCGCAGACGCCGAGCGGCTCGCGCATCGTATAGAGCAGCGTCCGCGGGTTGGCCGAGGGGTAATGCTCGCCACTCGGTTGCTGCGCCTCGCCGGCGAAGTAGCGGAGAATCTGCGCCGCGCGATTCGTCTCACCGATGCCCTCGGCGAGTGTCTTGCCCTCCTCCCGCGTCAGCTCGCGCCCAATCTCCTGGGCGCGGCTGTTCAGAATCTCCGACGCCTTGTACAGCACATTGGCTCGCGAGATCGGCGACGAACGTCCCCACTCCGCGAACGCCTCCGACGCGGCACTCACCGCCGCGTCGACATCGTCGGCACCCGACGCCGCGAAATGCCCGATCAGGTCGACCGGTCGCGCCGGATTGCGGTTCTCGGCGGTCTCGCCGCTCGCCGCCGGTCGCCATGCGCCGGCGATGTAGTTGCCGTAGACAGCCACGCCGTCGCGCTGTCCCCGCACTGCTTCGTTCGCCATCTAGACACCCTCCTCTGCCGCAAGCCAGGACGGTCATCCATCCGGCGAGGTACGCGCCGCAATCCTGGTGCCCACCGCGACCGGGCCAATCGGCATCAACCGTTCAGTGGATGCTCGCATCAACC
>JACDBO010000313.1 GCA_013694885.1 Chloroflexia bacterium
CCAGGGGCAGGGCGCCATCAACGTGGTCGACGAAACGACCCCTTCCCTGAACGCCCGCAGGGTGGCGTCGATGGTCGCATGGCACATGCCGAAGTCATCCGCGTTGATGATCAAGAGACGAGCATCGTCCGGATACCCGAGCAACGAGTTTGTTTGGCGGTCACTCAACGATGTCATCGCTTTCATCATCCCGGATGAGCTACTCGCTGACCGAGCGGCGCATCCAGATCAACGTGACAACGACCGAAAGGAAGCCGGCACCGAAAGCTGGCCCCTATGATAGGCTCCACCCTTCGAGAATAACCCGGGATCGAGTTCTCTTTAGCAATTAAGAGGTCGTACCGATGGAGAAGGAGCACCATCTTGACTGAGAGCGAGCCGATTACCGCGCAGTCGATCAGCGCATACGACGAAACCGTAACTTCGTGGGCCGAGGCGCGGCAGGGCTTGGCGGAGGCGAGGACCTACTGGCTGGCGACGGTGCGACCGGACGGCCAGCCGCACGTCCGGCCGCACCTGGCGGTCTGGGTGGACGACGCGCTGTATTTCTCATCGAGCCCGACCTCCCGCAAAGGGAAGAACCTCGATCATGACGCGCACTGTTCGGTGCCGACCCACAGTCGTGGGCTCGACCTGGTCGTCGAAGGCACCGCGGTGCGTGTGACCGATGAAGCCAGTCTCCAGCGCGTCGCCGATGCCTACGCGGCCAAGTACGAATGGCCGGTCACGGTGCGCGACGGCGCCTTCGTCGCCGAGTACGGAGCGCCCACCGCCGGACCGCCCCCATACCACGTCTTCGAGGTCACCCCCTCGACGATCTTCGGCTTCGGCGAGGGACCCGCGACTCGCTGGCGCTTCGCGCCGGAGCGCCGTTCGTAGCGGTCCGCGACCGTCTCGTTGCCCGACAATTCCACAAGGAGCGTGTCATGCCCAGACCACTGACCGAGCACGAGCGCCAGGCCTTCCTCGCCGGCCAGCACGTCGGCATCCTCAGCGTCGCCAACGACGACAGCCGGCCGCCGCTCGCCATCCCGATCTGGTATGGCTACGAGCCCGGCGGCGATGTCACCTTCTTTACCGGCATGGGCGCCCGCAAAGTCGGGCTCATTCAGCGCGCGGGCGTCCTCAGCCTCTGCGTCCAGCAAGAGCAGCCGCCCTACCAGTACGTCACCGTCGAGGGCACCGTCGTTCAGACCGACCAGCCGCCGGGCGCGGCACAGCTGCTCGCCGTCGTCCGCCGCTACCTGCCCGAGGACCAGGCCCAGGGCATGGTCGCGGCCAATCTCGAATCCGGCGGCAACGAGCTCATCCTCTTCACCATCCGCCCCGACCGCTGGCTGACCGCCGACTTCTCCGACGACATGGGTTAAGCGCCAAAGGGATGCGTTTCGCGGATCAACCGCCGTGGCCGCGGAGTGCCCCGCGAAGCAATGATCTGGACCGCGAGAGAACGCGAGCGCTCGGCTTTGGCAACCACAACAAAGGAGAGGGTGATTGGCGACGTATGTGTTGATCCACGGTGCCGGTGATTTTGCGTGGTACTGGCACCTGGTAGCGGCCGAGTTACGTGGGCGGGGCCACGACGTGGTGGCGATGGACCTGCCAATCGAGGACGATGCGGCTGGTCTGACGGAGTACGTCGACACCGTGGTCGACGCCATTGGCGAGCGTACGGACCTCGTCGTGGTGGCCCAGTCGTTCGGCGGCTACACCGCCCCGCTCGTCTGCGCTCGGGTTCCGGTGGATCTGTTGGTGCTCGTGGCGGGGATGGTCGCATCGCCGGGCGAGTCGGCGGAGGAGATGTTCGCCAACACCAGGTACAAGCAGGAAGCGCAGGACGACAGCAGCGACATCGCCATCTTCTACCACGACGTCCCGCCCGATCTGGCGACCGAGGCGCTGTCGAAGGGGCGGCAACAGTCCGATACCCCGTGGCAAGAACCGTGGCCGCTCGCGGCGTGGCCGGACGTGCCGACTCGCTACCTGCTCTGTCGCCACGACCGCCTATTCCCGGCCGAATGGCTTCGCCGGGTCGTGCGGGACCGCCTCCGCATCACCCCCGACGAGATCGACAGCGGCCACTGCCCCGCCCTCAGCCGACCGAAGGACCTGGCTGACCGCCTGGAGGCGTACCGCGCCGAAGCGGTATGACCCGTCTCGTCCATTGCCAGAAGGAGTGAGCGCGATGCATGAGAGCCCGGAAGACCTCAGCGAGCTGCAAACGCTCCTCGACCGCAGCCACGAGCGGGCCGGTCCGCACATGCGGAGCATCTTTACCCCCGACCGGCGGATATCGGCGGCCGAGCTGGCGGACCTTCTGCCGGGTGTCCAGGTGCTCAACCTCGCCACCGTCACCCGCGACTGCGAGCCGCGCGTCGCCCCGGTCGACGGGCTGTTCTACCG